>NZ_JAHBDR010000055.1:0-72569 GCF_019956575.1 Pseudomonas sp. A-R-19 | reverse complement strand
GGCGATGGTGTGTCAGGCGACACCAAGGTAGCTGACACACCATCGCCAGCAAGCCGGCTCCTACAGAGGTTCTGTGTTTACAAGTCGCTGCCCTTTGGGCCGCAACCCGCTGTCGCTGATACGCGGCCGATCCGGCTCCGGTTCGCTCAGCGGTTCGCACACCTGCATCTGCTCAAGGCAACGCTGGGCCAGTTGCTGATATTCCCGGGTGCCGGCCTGTTTCCACGCCACTTCCTGATCGCTGAGGCTGCGCTTGACGCTGGCCGGCGCGCCCATGACCAGCGACTGCTCCGGGCATTCGAAGCCAGCCTTTACAAATGCCGCCGCCGAAACGAATGAACGAGGGCCGATCCGGGCGTTGTCCATGACCACCGCATTCATGCCCACCAATGCGTCGGCGCCGATCCGGCATCCGTGCAGCACCGCGCCGTGGCCGATGTGACCGTTGCGCTCGACCACGGTGTCGCTGTCGGGAAAACCGTGCATCACGCAGGTGTCCTGCAGGTTGGCCCCCTCCTCCAGCACGATCCGCCCGAAGTCCCCGCGCAGGCTGGCCAGCGGACCGACATAGCAATGCGGGCCGATGATCACGTCACCGATCAATACGGCGGATGGATGCACATAGGCGCTCGGGTCAACCACCGGAGTCAGGCCATCAAGGCTGTAACAGGTCATGAAAGCGTCCCTCACAAAGCGATGCAAATAATGACTCATTTTGTATCACATCACTTTTACAAGCACAAAGACTAAAAAGCGTATCACTTGAAATAGCGCTTTCCGACGAATGCAAACGGGACACAAAAATCAGGCTAAAACCCAATAAATGCTTGGTAAAAACCACTACAAGCGCTCATACACCAGGAGACATTCAAATCAAAACCCTCACCAATAAGACACATTAAATCTATTTTCGTATTGCTTTTACGTATCACGTTACAGCTATACTTGGGTAAAACCGGCCCCTGCGGCCGATCCAATAACGAGCCGGCACCACGCCGCGCCTGCACCGTGAGGGCATCCGCCATGCCTCTAACCCTTGCCGTCGAATTGATCGAGCCTGGCGTCCGCCTGATTACCCTGCAGCGCCCGCAAGCCCTGAACGCCTTGACCACCGAATTGCTGGGCGAGCTGGCCGATGAACTGAACATCGCGCAAGCCGACCCGGACACCCGCGTCGTGGTCCTCACCGGCAGCCGCAAGGCCTTCGCCGCCGGCGCCGACATCAAGGAAATGGCCGAACGCAACCTGGTCGGCATCCTCGACGACCCGCGCCAGGCCTCGTGGCAAACCATTACCCGCTTCAGCAAACCGCTGATCGCCGCCGTCAACGGCTTCGCCCTCGGCGGTGGCTGCGAACTGGCGATGCACGCCGACATCATCATTGCCGGTGAAGACGCGCGCTTCGGCCAGCCGGAAATCAACCTCGGGATCATGCCCGGCGCCGGCGGCACCCAACGCCTGCTGCGCGCCGTCGGCAAGTCCATGGCCATGCAGATGGTGCTGACCGGTGAGCCGATCGATGCCCGCCAGGCCCAGCGCGCCGGCCTGGTCAGCGAAGTGACCCAGCCGGAGTTCACCGTCGACCGCGCCCTGCACATCGCTCGCAGCATCGCCGCCAAGGCACCGCTGGCCGTGCGTCTGGCCAAGGAGTCACTGCTCAAGGCCATGGACACCGACCTCGCCAGCGGCCTGCGCTTCGAGCGCCACGCGTTCACCGTGCTGGCCGGCACCCGCGACCGCGACGAGGGCATTGCCGCCTTCCAGGACAAGCGCAGCCCGACTTTCACCGGGCAATAAAGCGGCCACTGAAATCCGAATTCGAACGACTGCCAAGAGAACGCCAAGACCATGAACTTCGAACACATCCTGTTTTCCATCGACGCCGGCGTTGCCCTGCTCAGCCTCAATCGGCCGGAGCAACTCAACAGCTTCAACACCCAGATGCACGGCGAAGTGAAGGAAGCGCTCAAGCAAGTGCGGCAGAACCCGGACGTGCGCGTCCTGCTGCTGACCGGTGAAGGCCGCGGCTTCTGCGCAGGGCAAGACCTGAGCGACCGCAATGTCGCGCCGGGCAGCGCCGTGCCGGATCTGGGCGAATCCATCGAGAAGTTCTACAACCCGCTGATCCGCCAGCTGCGCGACCTGCCGCTGCCGGTGATCTGCGCGGTCAACGGCGTTGCCGCTGGCGCCGGCGCGAATATTCCGCTGGCCTGCGACCTGGTCCTGGCCGCCCGTTCGGCCAGCTTCATCCAGGCGTTCTGCAAGATCGGCCTGATCCCGGATTCCGGTGGCACCTGGACCCTGCCGCGCCTTGTGGGCATGGCTCGGGCCAAGGCATTGGCACTACTGGGCAACCGTCTTACCGCCGAACAAGCCGAGCAATGGGGCTTGATCTACCAGTGCGTGGACGACGCTGATTTGCGCGACGAAGCCCTGAAACTGGCCCGCCACCTGGCGACTCAACCGACCTATGGTCTGGCGCTGATCAAGCGCAGCCTGAATGCCAGCCTGAGTAACACCTTCGACGAGCAGCTTGAGCTTGAGCGCGACCTGCAACGCCTGGCCGGGCGCAGCGAGGACTATCGCGAAGGCGTCGGCGCCTTCATGGAAAAACGCACCCCAAGCTTCAAGGGGCGCTGAGTCATGACCGCACTGAACACTTCTGCACGCATCGCGGTGATCGGCGCCGGCGCCATGGGGGCCGGTATTGCCCAGGTCGCGGCACAGGCCGGTCATCCGGTGTTGCTCCTGGACAACCGCCCGGGCGCTGCCGCTCAGGCCATCGAGGGCATTGATCGGCAACTGGGCAAACGGGTCGAGAGCGGCAAACTGCCAGCCGAATCGCGCAGCGCAACAATTGCCCGCCTGCAAGCCGTGGAAGCCATCGAAGCCCTGGCCGACTGCGACCTGATCATCGAGGCCATCGTCGAGAACCTCGAGGTCAAGCGCGCACTGTTCCGCCAGCTCGAAGACATTTGCGGCGAGCACTGCATTCTGGCCAGCAACACCTCGTCGCTGTCGATCACCAGCATCGCCGCGCAGCTTGAACATCCAGAACGCCTGCTCGGCCTGCACTTCTTCAACCCGGCGCCGGTGATGGCGCTGGTGGAAATCGTTTCCGGCCTGGCCAGCGACCCGGCCCTTGCCGAATGCCTGTACGACACGGCCAAGGCCTGGGGCAAAAAACCGGTGCACACCCGCTCGACGCCGGGCTTCATCGTCAACCGCGTGGCCCGACCGTTCTATGCCGAAAGCCTGCGCCTGTTGCAGGAAGGCGCTGCCGATTGCCCGACCCTGGATGCGCTGATGCGCGAAGCCGGCGGGTTTGCCATGGGCGCATTCGAACTGACCGATTTGATCGGCCACGACGTCAACTACGCCGTGACCTGTTCAGTGTTCGATGCCTATTACCAGGACACGCGCTTCCTGCCGTCACTGATCCAGAAAGAACTGGTGGACGGTGGGCGCCTGGGACGCAAGAGCGGTCAGGGTTTCTACAGCTATGCCCAAGGTGCGGAGCGCCCGCACGCCGCTGAAATCAACAGCGCTGCGAAGGTCGAGGTTTGTGCTGTGGAAGGCGACCTCGGTATCGCTAAAGGCTTGCTCGCACGCTTGCATGAACAAGGCGTCGAGATCATCCAGCGCGATGGTCAAGGCTTGCTGCGCGTCGGTGACGCCGTGCTGGCCTTGAGCGACGGGCGCATGGCCTGTCAGCGCGCTCGCGAAGACGGGCTGCGCAACCTGATCCTGCTGGACCTGGCGTTCGACTACGACAAAGCCGAGCGCATTGCGATCAGTTACTCGGCCGGTATCGACCCTCAGGCACTCGACCAAGGCGTGGCGCTGCTGCAACGGGCCGGCCTGAAGATCAGCCTGCTCAGCGACAGCCCGGCCCTCGCCGTACTGCGCACCGTCGCCATGCTTGCCAACGAAGCCGCCGACGCCCTGCTGCAAGGCGTGGCCTCGGCCGCCGACATCGACCTGGCCATGCGCGCCGGGGTCAATTATCCACAAGGGCCGCTGGCCTGGGCGGATGCCATCGGTCTGGGGCACATCCTGAACGTGCTGGAAAACCTGCAAGCCAGTTATGGCGAAGAACGCTACCGGCCATCGCTGTTGTTGCGCCGCCGGGTTGCCGAAGGGAGAAACTTCCATGACTAACCATGAAGCGATGTCCCTGGCCAGTGAATGCGCGCAATCGTTGTTCCAGCGCGACGCCGCCAGCCAGGCCATGGGTATGCGCCTGCTCTCCGCCGGCCCCGGCTGCGCACGAGTGGGCATGACCGTGCGCGCCGACATGCTGCAGGGCCACGGCACGTGCCACGGCGGTTACCTGTTCGCCCTCGCCGATTCGGCGTTTGCCTTTGCCTGCAACAGCTACAACGAGGCCACCGTGGCCATCGGTTGCAGCATCGACTACATCGCCCCGGCCCGCCTGGGCGACACGCTGAACGCCGACTGCATCGAGCAGAGCCGTTCCGGGCGCACCGGCAACTACGACGTACGCATTGAAAACCAACAGGGCCAGTTGATCGCCCTGTTCCATGGCAAATCCTACAAAGTGCGCGGCCCGGTGCTGACGCAGGAGACCCCGAATGAATGACGCCCTGATCATCGACGCCGTCCGCACCCCGATTGGCCGCTACGCCGGCGTGCTGAGCAGCGTGCGTGCCGACGACCTCGGCGCGGTGCCGTTGCGCGAACTGCTGCGCCGTCACCCGCAAGTGGACTGGAGCACGGTCGACGACGTGATCTACGGCTGCGCCAACCAGGCCGGCGAAGACAACCGCAACGTCGCACGCATGTCGGCATTGCTGGCCGGGCTGCCGGTCAGCGTCCCCGGCACCACCCTCAATCGCCTGTGCGGCTCCGGGCTGGATGCCATTGGCACCGCCGCCCGCGCCATTCGCAGCGGCGAAACCGGGCTGATGCTGGTCGGTGGCGTCGAATCGATGTCCCGCGCACCGCTGGTGATGGGCAAGGCCGAGCAGGCGTTTTCCCGCTCGGCGGAGATCTTCGACACCACCATCGGCTGGCGCTTCGTCAATCCGCTGATGAAAAAGGCCTACGGCATCGACTCCATGCCGGAAACGGCGGAGAACGTCGCCGAACAGTTCAACATCTCCCGGGCCGACCAGGACGCCTTCGCCCTGCGCAGCCAGCAGCGTGCAGCGGCCGCCCAGGCCAATGGGCGCCTGGCGAAAGAAATCGTCGCCGTGGAAATCTCCCAGCGCAAAGGCCCGGCCAAAGTGGTCGAGCACGACGAACACCCGCGCGGCGACACCACCCTTGAACAGTTGGCGAAACTCGGCACGCCGTTCCGCGAAGGCGGCAGCATCACCGCCGGCAACGCCTCCGGGGTCAACGACGGCGCCTGCGCGCTGTTGCTGGCTAGCCCGGAAGTCGCCAAACGCCACGGCCTGACCGCCCGCGGCCGGGTCGTGGCGATGGCCACTGCGGGTGTCGAACCCCGGATCATGGGCATCGGCCCGGTGCCGGCGACCCGCAAGGTGCTGGAAGTGGCCAACCTGAGCCTGGCCGACATGGACGTGATCGAGCTCAACGAAGCCTTCGCCGCACAGGGCCTGGCCGTACTGCGCGAACTGGGCCTGAGCGACACCGACCCACGGGTCAACCCCAACGGCGGCGCCATCGCCCTGGGCCATCCGCTGGGCATGAGCGGCGCACGACTGGTCACCACCGCCCTGCATGAGCTTGAGGAACGTAATGGCCGCTATGCCCTGTGCACCATGTGCATCGGCGTCGGCCAGGGGATCGCGCTGATCATCGAGCGTCTATCCCACTAAAGAATCGCGATTCCCAAGGAGCCGAGAGGTATCCTTGGGGCATGCACTCAAAGCCCTTGTGCAAAAGGGCTGGAACACAAAAACAATTCGAGTGAACACATGAACATGCCAATAGCCAAAGCCGCCCTCGGCCCAATGCTGGACCCGCTGGAAACCGCCAGCATCGACGAGCTGCGCCAGCATCAGCTGGAGCGCCTGCGCTGGAGCCTGAACCACGCCTACAACAACGTGCCGCTGTACCGTCAGCGCTTCGATGCGCTGGGCGTGCACCCGGACGACATCAAGTCCCTCGACGACCTGGCGAAGTTCCCTTTCACCACCAAGTCCGACCTGCGGGACAACTACCCCTACGGCATGTTCGCCGTGCCGATGAACGACATCGTGCGCCTGCACGCGTCCAGCGGCACCACCGGCAAACCGACGGTTGTGGGCTACACCCAGAATGACATCGACACCTGGGCCAACGTGGTGGCGCGCTCGATCCGCGCCGCCGGCGGCCGGCGTGGCGACAAGGTGCACATTTCCTATGGCTACGGCCTGTTCACCGGCGGCCTCGGCGCGCACTACGGCGCCGAACGCCTGGGTTGCACCGTGATCCCGATGTCCGGCGGCCAGACCGAGAAACAAGTGCAACTGATCAAGGATTTCCAGCCGGACATCATCATGGTCACGCCGTCCTACATGCTCAACATCGCCGATGAAATCGAGCGCCAGGGCATCGACCCACACAAACTGGCCCTGCGCCTGGGCATCTTCGGTGCCGAGCCGTGGACCGCCGAACTGCGCAGCGCCATTGAGCAACGCCTGGGTATCACCGCCCTGGACATCTACGGCCTCTCGGAAATCATGGGGCCAGGTGTCGCCATGGAATGCGCAGAAACCAAAGACGGCCCGACCATATGGGAAGACCACTTCTACCCGGAAATCATCGACCCGGTCACCGGCGAAGTGCTGCCGGACGGGCAGATGGGCGAACTGGTGTTCACCTCATTGAGCAAAGAAGCCCTGCCGATGATCCGCTACCGCACCCGCGACCTGACGCGCCTGCTGCCGGGTACCGCGCGGCCGATGCGCCGTATCGACAAGATCACCGGGCGCAGCGATGACATGCTGATCATTCGCGGGGTGAACGTGTTTCCGACGCAGATCGAGGAGCAGGTTCTGAAAGTTAAACAACTTGCCGAGTGCTATGAGATCCATCTGTATCGCAATGGCAACCTGGACAGTGTTGATGTGCATGTCGAGTTGAAGGCTGAGCACCAGCACCTGAGTGACGAACAGCAGAAGGCTGTTTGTGGGGAGTTGAGCAAGCACATCAAGACGTATATCGGGATCAGTTCGCGGATCGTTTTGCAGCCTTTCCATTCGATCAAACGGTCGGAGGGCAAGGCTTGCCACGTGGTGGATAAACGTCCGAAAGCATGACCTCCTAAAGCATGACTGCTGCACCCTTTATGGCCCCGCTTTTGCGGGGCTTTTTTTTTGCCTAGGCTTTAGCACAATCCCTGTGGGAGCGGGCTTGCTCGCGAAGGCTTTGTGTCAGGCGATGAGGATTTTGTGGGTGTACATATCCGTTGTTGCGGTAACGGCGGCTTAGGGTTCCGCCCTTACGGCGGGTCACTTTGGAAAAGCCCCAAAGTAACCAAAGGGCTCTTGCCCCTTTCGTTCGGTGCCTCGCCCAGGCTCGGCATGCCCTCGCTCCGGTCCTACTCCGTGGGCCCGCCGCCATCGGCCATCCATGGCCGGGGGCGACTAACCCGGCATCCATGCCGGGTTGCCCACTGCGCAGAACCTCCTCTCGGCCTCTCGAGGGGGCGTGCACCGCAAAAGCGAAACCGAGGCGGCCTACCGGCCGGCCTGATCGTGAGGTTGTACACCCCTCCCCGTAGGAGCTCGGCTTGCCGGCGATGGCGCCACCCCAGCCAACCCTGCTGCACCTGACACACCGCCATCGCCGGCAAGCCAGTTCCTACAGGGGTTGAGTACGTCTGAGAGAGATTGGGTGGCTGGCAGGCCGCCATCGCCGACATCGCTGGCAAGCCAGCTACTACAAGGGTTGAGTACGTCTGAGAGAGATTGGGCGGCTGGTAGGCCGTTATCGCTGGCAAGCCAGCTCCTACAGTTGGGCCGGGTATGCCTGCGAGAGATTAGTTGGCTGGCAGGCCGTCTTCGCGAGCGAGCCCGCTCCCACAGTTTGAGTGGCGTGTATCTGCGAGGGATTGGTTGGCTGGCAGGCCGCCATCGCCGGCAAGCCAGCTCCTACAAGGGTTGAGTACGTCTGAGAGAGATTGGGCGGCTGGTAGGCCGTTATCGCTGGCAAGCCAGCTCCTACAGTTGGGCCGGGTATGCCTGCGAGGGACTGGTTGGCTGGCAGGCCGTCTTCGCGAGCAAGCCAGCTCCTACAGTTTGAGCGGCGTGTACCTGCGAGGGATTGGTTGGCTGGCAGGCCGCCATCGCCGGCAAGCCAGCTCCTACAAGGGTTGAGTACGTCTGAGAGAGATTGGGCGGCTGGTAGGCCGCCATCGCCGGCAAGCCAGCTCCTACAAGGGTTGAGTACGTCTGAGAGAGATTGGGCGGCTGGTAGGCCGTTATCGCTGGCAAGCCAGCTCCTACAGTTGGGCCGGGTATGCCTGCGAGGGACTGGTTGGCTGGCAGGCCGTCTTCGCGAGCAAGCCAGCTCCTACAGTTTGAGCGGCGTGTACCTGCGAGGGATTGGTTGGCTGGCAGGCCGCCATCGCCGGCAAGCCAGCTCCTACAAGGGTTGAGTACGTCTGAGAGAGATTGGGCGGCTGGTAGGCCGCCATCGCCGGCAAGCCAGCTCCTACAAGGGTTGAGTACGTCTGAGAGAGATTGGGCGGCTGGTAGGCCGTTATCGCTGGCAAGCCAGCTCCTACAGTTGGGCCGGGTATGCCTGCGAGGGACTGGTTGGCTGGCAGGCCGTCTTCGCGAGCAAGCCCGCTCCCACAGTTTGAGCGGCGTGTACCTGCGAGGGATTGGTTGGCTGGCAGGCCGCCATCGCTGGCAAGCCAGCGCCTACAGTTTGGCCGGGCATGTCTGCAAGAAATTGGTCGGCCGGCAGGCCGTCTTCGCGAGCAAGCCCGCTCCCACAAAAGAGCAAAGGCAGAGCGGCGTACACCCACGCCCCTCACCACTCATCAGGCCGAGCGTTAGCTCGCCTGCAGCTCTTGATCTTGATCCACCCGCCCCCTCGGAAGGCTGAGTGGAGGTGTTCATCCGGGGATTGGCGCGCAGCGCCGTTCGACGCAGTCGAACTCATCGCATGTAGGTGCCAGCGAAGCCAACCGGAGGGCGATGCCCCCGGATGAATGCCGGAGCGAAGGAACCCCGAGCCTAAGCGAGGGGCCGTACGCCAGGGGCGAGACCTTTTGGTTCCTTTTGGGGCGTTTGCCAAAAGGGACTCGCCGTAAGGGCGAAACCATAAGCCGCCGTTACCACAGAAACGGATATGTACCCCCCCCCCAAAAAGCGCCCACCACCCAAAGCGATACAAAAAACAAATACGACACGTCATTTTCAGTTTGATATTAATTTCTGTATCGCTTATAAAGTTCCCAATGCCCCAGAACAGATTCAAGGCGGGAACTCAAAAATGTACGCACAGCTAGTAGAAACAGGCGTAAAGCGCATCAAGGACCTCTCGGAAATGTCCGAACAGGAACGCGCATTCCAGGAAAAAATCGATTCAGAAATCAAGATCGAAGCCAAGAACTGGATGCCAGATGCCTACCGCCAGACCCTGATCCGGCAGATTTCCCAGCACGCCCACTCCGAAATCGTCGGCATGCTGCCCGAAGGCAACTGGGTCACCCGCGCACCCAGCCTCAAGCGCAAACTGCAGTTGATGGCCAAGATCCAGGACGAAGCCGGCCACGGCCTGTACCTGTACAGCGCCATGGAAACCCTGGGCGCCGACCGCGATGAAGAAGTCGCCAAGCTGCACAGCGGCAAGGCCAAGTACTCGAGCATCTTCAATTACCCGACGCTGAACTGGGCCGACATGGGCGCGGTGGGCTGGCTGGTCGATGGCGCCGCGATCGTCAACCAGGTGGTGCTGCAGCGCACCTCCTACGGCCCCTACTCCCGGGCCATGGTGCGCATCTGCAAGGAAGAGAGCTTCCACCAGCGCCAGGGCTACGAAATCCTCCTGACCATGATGCGCCACGGTACCCAGGCGCAAAAAGACATGGTCCAGGACGCGATCAACCGCCTCTGGTGGCCGTCGCTGATGATGTTCGGCCCAAGCGACGAACACTCGCCCAACAGTGCCCAGTCCATGGCCTGGAAAATCAAGCGCCAGAGCAACGACGAACTGCGCCAGCGCTTCGTCGACCAGACCATCCCGCAGCTGGAACTGCTGGGCTGCACCTGCCCCGACCCGGACCTGAAGTGGAACGCCGAACGCGGCCACTACGACTTCGGCGAAATCCAGTGGAACGAATTCTACGAAGTGCTCAAGGGCAACGGCCCGTGCAACCAGGAACGCGTCGCCACCCGCCGCAAGGCGATTGAAGACGGTGCCTGGGTTCGTGAAGCCGCCGTCGCCCATGCCCGTAAAAAACAAAACAAGAACGCCGCCTGATCCGGCCACCTGATGTGGAGTAACTGAAATGTCCGAGTGGACCCTCTTCGAAGTCTTCGTGCGCAGCAAGCACGGCCTCAACCACAAGCATGTCGGCAGCGTGCATGCCGCCGACACCACCATGGCCATCGAGAACGCGCGCGAGCTCTACACCCGTCGCAGCGAAGGCGTAAGCCTGTGGGTGGTGCCTTCGGCATTGATCACCGCCTCGTCGCCGGATGAAAAAGACCCGCTGTTCGATCCGTCGGACGACAAGGTCTACCGCCACGCCAGCTTCTACGAGCTGCCGGCCGAAGTCGGGCACATGTGAGGTCGACCATGAATAACAAGACCGATCTGATCGAATACCTGCTGCGCCTCGGCGACAGTGCCCTGATCCAGGGCCAGCGTCTGTGCCAATGGTGCGGCAAGGCCCCGGCACTGGAAGAAGAGCTGGCGCTGATGAACGTCGGCCTCGACCTGGTGGGCCAGGCACGCAACTGGCTGGAATACGCCGCCGAACTGCTGGACGACGGCCGCGATGCCGATCACCTGGCGTTCCGTCGCGACGAGCGCGCCTACCGCAACCTGCTGTTGGTGGAACAACCCAACGGCGACTTCGCGGTGACCATGCTCAAGCAGTTTCTCTATGACGCTTGGCATTTGCCGGTGCTGCAGGGCCTGAGCCAGTCCAGCGACGAACGCATTGCCGGGATTGCCGCCAAAGCCGTGAAGGAAGCGACCTATCACCTGCGCCGCTCCGGCGAGTGGATCGAGCGTATGGGCGACGGCACCGAGGAAAGCCACAAGCGCATGCTCGCCGCCATCCCCGAAGTCTGGCGTTTCACCGTGGAACTGATCGCCGCCGACGACAGCGAACAGCGCCTGTGCGAAGCCAGCATCACCCCGGACATCGCCAGCGTCGCCGCGCAGTGGCAGGCCAAGGTCGAGCAGATTTTCACCAGCGCCACCCTGCCCGTTCCCGCGGCGCCGAACTACTTCTACCTGAATGCACGCAAGGGCCTGCACAGCGAACACCTGGGCATCCTGCTCGCCGAAATGCAGTTCCTGCCACGAGCGTACCCCGATGCAACCTGGTGAGCTGATCGCCAGCGACCTCGGCGCCCGGCCGGCTCAACCGACCGACCTGGCCGCCGCCTGGGCGATCCTGTCGGAGGTCATGGACCCGGAAGTGCCGGTGGTCAGCGTCGTCGACCTCGGCATCGTCCGCGACCTGGACTGGCAGGCCGGACATCTTCACGTGGTGGTCACGCCGACCTACTCCGGTTGCCCCGCCACCGAAGTGATCGAAAGCGACATCCGCGAAGCCCTGGAACTGGCCGGATTCAAGGCGCCGTTACTTGAGCGCAAGTTGACCCCGGCCTGGACCACCGACTGGATCAGCGACAGCGGCCGCGAACGCCTGCGGGCCTATGGCATTGCGCCGCCCGAGGGCAGCACCAGCAAGCGCAGCCTGCTCGGCGAAAGCCCGCAGGTTGTGTGCCCGCAATGCGGCAGCGCCCACACCGAGGTGCTCAGCGAGTTCGGCTCCACCGCGTGCAAGGCCCTGTACCGCTGCGTCGATTGCCGGGAACCGTTCGACTATTTCAAGTGCATCTGAGCGGCGAATCGGCCGTCCCAGCTGGAGAACAACAATGAGCAAATTTCACAGCCTGACCATCAAGGACGTGCGCGCCGAGACCCGTGACGCGGTGTCCATCGCCTTCGACATTCCGCAGGACCTGCAAGACAGCTTTCACTTCACCCAGGGCCAGCACCTGGTGATGCGCACGCAACTGGACGGCGAAGAAGTGCGCCGCTCCTACTCAATCTGCACCGGAGTCAACGACGGTGAACTGCGTATTGCCGTCAAGCGTGTGGCGGGCGGCCGTTTCTCGGCGTTTGCCAACGAACAGCTGAAAGCCGGGCACGTCCTGGAAGTGATGCCGCCTGCCGGGCATTTCTGCGTCGAACTCGACCCGCAACGCCACGGTAATTACCTGGCTGTAGCGGCGGGCAGCGGCATCACGCCGATCCTGTCGATCATCAAGACCACCCTGGAAACCGAGCCCCACAGCCGCGTGACCCTGCTGTACGGCAACCGCTCCAGCTCCGGCGCGCTGTTCCGCGAGCAGCTTGAAGATTTGAAGAACCGCTACCTGCAACGCCTGAACCTGATCTTCGTGTTCAGCCGCGAGCAGCAGGATGTCGACCTGTACAACGGCCGGATCAACGCCGAGAAGTGCGAGCAATTGTTCTCCCGCTGGCTCGACGTCAAGGCCCTCGACGCCGCCTTCATCTGCGGCCCGCAGGAAATGACCGAGACCGTGCGCGACAGCCTCAAGGCCAAGGGCATGGCGCCTGAGCGCATCCATTTCGAACTGTTCGCCGCCGCCGGCAGCGAGCAAAAACGCGAAGCTCGCGAAGCGGCCCGCCAGGTGGATTCAGCGGTCAGCCAGATCACCGTCATCAGCGACGGTCGCGCCCTGGCCTTCGACCTGCCGCGCAACAGCCAGAGCATCCTCGACGCGGGCAACGCCCAGGGCGCCGAATTGCCTTACTCGTGCAAGGCCGGCGTGTGCTCGACCTGCAAGTGCAAGGTCATCGAAGGCGAAGTGGAAATGGACAGCAACCACGCCCTGGAAGACTACGAAGTGGCTGCCGGCTATGTGCTGTCGTGCCAGGCCTTCCCGATCAGCGACAAGGTTGTGCTGGATTTCGATCAGCTCTGAAACAACACAACCCCCTGTAGGAGCGAGCCTGCTCGCGATGGACTCGAGATCGCCACGGGGTATCAGCCATCCAGCGTTATCGTTGACGACCATCGCGAGCAGGCTCGCTCCTACAGGGGTCCGGTTCCGACCCGAATACACCGTTTCACCCAAAACAAAAACAACAAAGGAGAGTCACCATGAGCCCGCAAGACATAGAACTCATCCACCAACACCCCAACTTCATCCAGTTGGTGCGACGCAAGCAGAAACTCTACTGGTCGTTGTCGCTGATCATGCTGGTGATCTACTTCGGCTTCGTGCTGCTGGTGGCGTTCTCGCCCGCAACCCTCGGCCAATCCCTGAGCGGCGGCGTGACCACCGTAGGCATGCTGGTGGGTGTGGTGATCGTGGTGCTGGCCTTTGCCTTGACGGGTTTCTATGTCTATCGCGCCAACAACGTGATCGACCCGCTGAATGAAAAACTCAAGCAGGAGTGCGCCCGATGAGCCGCCTTCTTGCCTTGTTCCTGCTGCCGCTGGCAGCGGTCACTGATGTTGCTCTGGCCGCCGACGGCGCGTCCCGCCCACTGAACTGGAACGCCATCGGCATGTTCCTGGTGTTCGTGCTGTTCACCCTCGGCGTGACGCGCTGGGCGGCACTTCGCACCCGCTCCGCCAGCGACTTCTACACCGCCGGTGGTGGCATGACCGGCTTCCAGAACGGCCTGGCGATTGCTGGCGACATGATCTCGGCAGCCTCGTTCCTCGGCATTTCCGCGATGATGTTCCTCAATGGCTACGACGGTTTGCTCTACGCCTTGGGCGTGCTGGCCGGCTGGCCGATCATCCTGTTCCTGATTGCCGAACGCCTGCGCAACCTCGGGAAATACACCTTTGCCGACGTGGTGTCCTATCGCCTGGAGCAGACCCCGGTACGCCTGACCTCGGCTTTCGGCACCCTGACCGTGGCCCTCATGTACCTGGTGGCGCAGATGGTCGGTGCCGGCAAGCTGATCGAATTGCTGTTCGGCATCGACTACCTCTATGCGGTGATGCTGGTCGGCGTGCTGATGGTGTTCTACGTGACCTTCGGCGGCATGCTCGCCACCACCTGGGTGCAGATCATCAAGGCGGTGATGCTGCTGTTCGGCACCACCTTCATGGCATTCATGGTGCTCAAGCACTTCGGTTTCAGCACTGAAGCGATGTTTGCCGGCGCTACCGCCGTGCATGCCAAGGGCAACGCGATCATGGCGCCCGGTGGTTTGCTGTCCAACCCGATCGATGCGATTTCCCTGGGGCTTGGCATGATGTTCGGTACCGCCGGCCTGCCGCACATCCTGATGCGTTTCTTCACCGTCAGCGATGCCAAGGAAGCGCGTAAAAGCGTGTTCTACGCCACCGGTTTCATCGGCTACTTCTACTTGCTGCTGATCATCGTCGGCTTCGGCGCCATCGTCATGGTCGGCACCGATCCGGCGTTCCGCGACGCCAGCGGCGCAATCATCGGCGGCGGCAACATGATCGCTGTGCACCTGGCCCAGGCCGTGGGTGGCAACCTGTTCCTCGGCTTCATCTCGGCGGTCGCCTTCGCCACCATCCTAGCAGTGGTTGCCGGGCTGGCACTGTCCGGCGCCTCGGCGGTGTCCCATGACCTGTATGCCTGCGTGATACGCAAGGGCCAGGCCAGCGAACAGCAAGAAATACGCGTATCGCGAATCGCCACCCTGTGCATCGGCGTGCTGGCGATCCTCCTCGGCCTGCTGTTCGAGTCGCAGAACATTGCCTTCCTCTCCGGCCTGGTGCTGGCCATTGCCGCGTCGGTGAATTTCCCGGTGCTGTTCCTTTCGATGTACTGGAAAGGCCTGACCACTCGCGGCGCCGTGCTCGGCAGCCTGTCCGGACTGGTCTCGGCGATTGTGTTGCTGGTGCTGAGCCCGGCGGTGTGGGTCAACGTGATGCATCACGACAAGGCGCTGTTCCCGTACTCCAACCCGGCGCTGTTTTCCATGAGCCTGGCGTTCTTCAGTGCCTGGCTGTTTTCCGTCACCGACACCTCGCCCCGTGCAGCCCTTGAGCGCGGCCGTTATCTGGCGCAGTTCATCCGTTCGATGACCGGCATCGGTGCCTCCGGCGCCAGCAAACACTAATAACGACCGATCAGTTGGCAGGGAATAAAAATAATGAAACCCGCTCGTACTGCACCTTATGAATCACTGTTTTCGCTGGCCGCCGCATTGAGTCTGCCCATGATCGCCCCTTGCGCCATGGCCGACTTCATCGGCGACAGCAAGGCCCGTATCGAAATGCGCAACCACTACATCAACCGCGATTTCCGTCAGGACAACGCCCCGCAATCCAAGGCCGAAGAATGGGCCCAGGGCTTCACTGCGCGCGTCGAATCCGGGTTCACCGACGGCACCTTCGGTTTTGGTCTCGACGCGCTGGGCGAACTGGGGCTCAAGCTCGACTCCAGCCCGGATCGCCGTGGTACCGGGCTGCTGCCGTTTGGCCCGCAGAGCCATGAGCCCGATGACGACTACAGCGAACTGGGCGTGACCGGCAAAGTGCGGGTGTCCAAGAGCGTGTTGAAACTCGGCACCCTGCAACCCTTGTTGCCGGTGGCGACTTACAACGACACACGCCTGCTGGATTCGACCTTTGAAGGTGGCTTGCTGACCAGCCAGGAGATCGACGGCCTGACGGTGAATGCCGGACGCCTGACCAAGGCCAACCTGCGCGACTCGTCCAGCAACGATGACATCGGCTACGCCGCCGCCAGCAGCGATCACTTCGACTTCGGTGGCGGCAGCTACGCGTTCAGTCCGCAACTGAACCTGAGCTACTACTACGGCAAGCTCGACCAGATCTATCGCCAGCAATTCGCCGGACTGGTGCATACGCAACCACTGGGCAACGGCTTCAACCTGCGCAGCGACCTGCGTTATTTCGACAGTCGCGGTGACGGCGCGGAAAAGGCCGGGCGCATCGACAACCGCAACTTCAACAGCATGTTCACCCTGTCCCACGGTGCCCACAAGGTCAGTGCCGCCTACCAGCAACTGTCCGGCGACAGCGCCTTTCCGTTCCTCAACGGCGGCGATCCGTACGTGGTCAACCTGGTGACGTTCAACACCTTTACCCGCGCCGACGAGGATTCCTGGCAGCTGCGTTACGACTATGACTTCGCGGCGCAAGGCATTCCCGGCCTGACCTTCATGACCCGCTACACCGACGGCAGCCACGTCAAGGCAGGCAGCGTCGACAACGGAAGCGAATGGGAGCGCGACACCGATATCAGCTACGTCATCCAGAGCGGCGTGTTGAAGAACGTCAGCCTGCGCTGGCGCAACGTGACCTTCCGTTCCGGCGATGGCTTGACGACCGCCCTCGATGAAAACCGGCTGATCGTCGGTTACACCCTGGCGCTTTGGTAATTCCCTGAATGGCGTGGCTGTGGCCGCGCCAACACCTTTCACAACCAGGAGCATTCGTGATGTCCCACGCCCCTACTCTGCAAAGTTTCATCGCCGGCCGCTGGATCGGCCAACACGGCGCACAAGTGCTGCGCAGCGCCATCGACGGCCATGAAATCGCCCGCACCCATGAGGAGCGCCCGGACTTCGCCGAGGCCATCGAGCATGGTCGTCGCCAGGGTATCAGCGGCCTGATGGCACTGGACTTCCAGCAGCGCGCCCAGCGTCTCAAGGCACTGGCCCTGTACCTGAGCGAGCGCAAGGAACAGCTCTACGCGATTTCCCATCACAGCGGCGCCACCCGTGCCGACAGCTGGATCGATATCGAAGGCGGCAACAGCACCCTGTTCACCTACGCCAGCCTCGGTTCGCGGGAACTGCCGTCGGGCAACGTCGTCCACGAAGGCCCGGCCATGCAGCTGAGCAAAATGGGCACCTTCGCCGGCACCCACATCCTGGTGCCTCGCGGCGGCCTGGCGGTGCACATCAACGCCTTCAACTTCCCGATCTGGGGCATGCTGGAAAAATTCGCGCCGAGCTTCCTCGCCGGCATGCCGTGCATCGTCAAACCAGCCAGTGCCACCAGCTACCTGACCGAAGCCGTGGTGCGCCTGATGGACGAATCGGGACTGCTGCCAGCGGGCAGCCTGCAACTGATCATCGGCGGCACCGGCGACCTGCTCGACCGCCTGCAAGGCCAGGACGTCGTGACCTTCACCGGTTCCGCCGACACCGCGGCCAAGCTGCGGGTCAACCCGAACCTGATCCGCAATTCGGTACCGTTCAACGCCGAAGCCGACTCGCTGAACTGCGCCATTCTCGCTCCGGACGTGACCCCGGATGACGAAGAATTCGAGCTATTCATCAAGGAAGTCGCCCGGGAAATGACCACCAAGGCCGGGCAGAAATGCACCGCCATCCGCCGCGCCATCGTCCCGGCCAAGCACATCGATGCAGTCGCCACGCGCCTGCGTGATCGCCTGGCCAAGGTGGTGGTCGGTGACCCGTCGGTGGAAGGCGTGCGCATGGGCGCACTGGCTTCCCACGACCAGCAGAAAGACGTGGCCGAGCGTCTGGAATCCCTGTTACAGAGCAGCGACATGCTGTTCGGCGCCCGCGACGGTTTCGAACCACGCGGCGAAAATGTCGACAAAGGTGCGTTCTTCGCCCCGACCCTGTTGCAAGCCCGCGACCCGCATGCCGAAGGCGGCGCCCACGACATCGAAGCGTTCGGCCCGGTCAGCACCTTGATGGCCTACGACGATCTGGACGAAGCCCTGGCCCTGGCCGCTCGCGGCAAAGGCAGCCTGGTAGCCAGCCTGGTGACCAAGGATCCGCAAATCGCCGCCAAGGCGATTCCGGTGGCGGCAGCCCTGCACGGACGCCTGCTGGTACTGGATCGCAACTGCGCCGGCGAATCCACCGGTCACGGCTCGCCGCTGCCACAGCTCAAGCACGGTGGCCCGGGTCGTGCCGGTGGCGGTGAGGAACTCGGTGGCCTGCGCGCAGTGAAGCACTACCTGCAACGCGCGGCGGTGCAAGGTTCGCCGACCATGCTGGCGGCGGTCACCGGCGAGTTCGTGCGCGGCGCCAAGGTCATCGAAACCGACGTGCATCCATTCCGTCGCCATTTCCAGGACCTGCAGATCGGCGAATCGCTGCTGACTCACCGCCGCACCGTCACCGAGGCGGACCTGGTGAACTTCGGCTGCCTGTCGGGCGACCACTTCTACATGCACTTCGACGACATCGCTGCCAAGGAATCGCAGTTCGGCAAGCGCATCGCCCACGGTTACTTCGTGCTGTCGGCAGCAGCCGGTCTGTTTGTATCCCCTGGCGTCGGCCCGGTGCTGGCCAACTACGGCCTGGACACCCTGCGCTTCATCAACCCGGTGGGCATCGGCGACACCATCCAGGCGCGCCTGACCTGCAAGCGCAAAATCGACCAGGGCAAGAAGAGCCCGCAGGGCATCCCGCAAGGGGTGGTGGCGTGGGATGTGGAAGTGACCAACCAGCTGGGTGAGCTGGTGGCGAGCTATGACATTTTGACTTTGGTCGTGAAGCGCGAAGACTGATTTTCATCCGGAATCTCTGTGGGCTGTGCTGGCCTCTTCGCGGGCAAGCCCGCTCCCACAGGGTTCTCTGCTGGATAAAAAATCTGCGGCATCCACAAATCACTGTAGGAGCAAGCTTGCTCGCGATGGTCGTGAACGATGGCACGCGTTTTCTGGATGAACGCGGTGCTCTCGGGTTTTTCGCGAGCAGGCTCGCTCCTACAGGGTTATCGGTAACCCTGAAAAGTCAGTGCTTGCGCAACCACTCGATAAACAGCGCAAACAGTTCCGACTGCGAGCCCACTTCCTCAATGTGATGATGCCGGAATCAACATCGTTCCCCACAGTCCAGCCGCAACCGCTCCGCCACTGTAGATGAATTGCGGCCCGGCACCGCGCCGAATCGCCTGCGTCCCGGCAGCGACGGCCAGCCAAGGCGAAGCGCAGCCCGGATAACCCAACATTGCATCAAGGTCCCGCAATCCCGGCTTATTGCTTGACAGGGGATTTTCTACCAACACCTCTGCAATGGCACCCGCTCCTCGCACATCAAGACCTGCCCGCCAAACCTGCTCGATTGATCTCGATTCAAGCGGCACCCATTCATGCGCCTGACGCGTAGCGTAAAGCAGGTCCTCCGAGGTTGGCTTGAGCGCCTGCTCCGGGCGGTGAAGGTAGGCGATCGGCGCTAACGTGGCCTGCGTCAAACGGTTGCCAAACAACAACCCGACCGCGACTTCCGCCGTGCCTTCGAGCCGCTGTGGCGCAAACTGCACGGCCAAAACCAACAACAACTCCCGGTCAGCAATACGCTTGTCCAGCCACTGGTCCAATGCAGTCAGCCCGCGACCATCGACGGGGCTTATGGGTTGGCGAATGCCGGATTCGCGCCATGCCTGTTGCCACACCCGGTGCCATTGCTGCTCTGGCAAACCGGTATCAACATCCAACAACAGGGCCAGTGGTTGATCATCGGGCAATTGCGCCAAAGTTGGCGCCAGGTCGGCGAGTGTCTGCGCCCATATGCAAAGCAAGATGGCTTCCGGATTTTCATCTGCATCGCAAGACAAAGCACTATGGCGAACAGTTGCTCCACTCATCCTCGACGCTTGAGACTTCAGCACCGTCGCGCCACTCAACAGAGCATCCAGTTGTACTTCCGGATCACCCGCAGGTTCTCCTACAGCCGTTTGCACGCTCACGCCCAGCACCTGTTGCGAGCGACGTCCCTGACGCATCTTTCCGTGCAAATCTTTTTCGCGAGCGCCATCCCAGCCATCGGCGACGCCTTGTTGACCGACGTAAATCAGCACGCGTCCGAATCCCAGCACGCACCACACAAGGAAAGGGATGCCCAAGGCCAGGGGCCAGAAATCCGAAGGTCGCTCAGGTAATGATTCGTCACCGAACAACAGCGTCCCTCCGATGCCCAGCAGGCAAAAGAGCAACAACGTGCCAAGCCAAAGTAAAAATCGAGGGCGCTGGGGGCGCGGTGCGAGAGGAGGCATTTTATCCAGTCTGATTGGCATGACTTCACCTAACTCGCCGAAAAATTTATCGACTTACACTGAGCCCATTTCGTAATCATCTTTATCTTTGCTTGGTAGGAAAGCTTGCACCATCCGGCAGTCGAATCCGTCACCAAAACTCTGTCGCCCTCGATTAAATACATCTTGGTTTTACTCTGCTGTATCGGCTCAGAGCCCCCATCAAAAAGAAATGTTTTCTCTAAAATGGTACCGGTGATTTCTTTGTCAGCAACAATGGAGTAAAACAAGGGTGAACCAACTACCGCTTCAACACTTTTTTTGTCTTTGTACGGATATGTATACGCTGATCGTCCTTGTTCATCGACAGAATCCCCACCCAGATCAAAAAAACGTGTCCGCTTTCGATCAAGAAGTAAAGTTTTGCCCTCCAGTCTAATAACACTTACGTCGTAAATATCACTTACCGGATCCCACGCTCTTGGCGTTTCCATGCGATGGATAACGAACAGCATTTCTTCGCCCAGCCCACCAACTTGAAGAAAAAAAGCATCGGCGATTGTTCCCTCCGTACCCGCGTATGGAAATTCATAAACAAGCTTTGGGCTTTCAGATGGAGCAACCGAGTATAGGGATATTTCATCAGGATCACGGGACAACTGCCCCTCGGTTTGCACCTCTGCTTCTGTGTAGACGAAACATGCTTTCACCCCATGTACATCCATATCGCCATAAGCTGCCCGAAGGCCAATAGCGCTGCACCCTTCATCACTTGCTATTGCCGTCGCCCCAAGCAAATAACCAAAAAATATAATTAACTTAATCACTTCCTTTACACCTACTATCAAAGTGAGCATTGAATACTTTAGTAATCTCCCGCTTGTATTTTTGGCGATCAGGCAAACCTGCCAATCCGGTATTTATGGGGCGAGTCACCGCGGTAACGCCGACGTCCCCACTTAGGGACGGATCTTCCGCAATCGCTGCTATACGCCTTACCTTCCAGAACCACAGTGCTGTTTCTATAGCAACGGCAAAATCTTTCTCCAAAAGCTCTGGGTTAGAGTCAATCGGCAGCCCTGTATCTCTGGCGCATTTCTTATAGGTTTCATAATGCGTGAGATGGATCAACCCTCGTCCTCTAAAATCTTTTCCTGGCTGCTCAGCATTGCCATAACAATGCAAGCCGTAAGCTGCATCGTTTCCTATAAGATATTCATCTATCCAATTCAGTTTTTCTTCATCACTTGCGAAGGAAAGCGCTTTTCTAGAAAACCCCGCATTAATTACAGTCGGAGATAATCTATAAAGTTTGACGGCAGTGTATGTTCGCCTAGAGTAGTTCAATGACTCTCGAAAATGTAAAAACCCGCCAGTCTCCTTCTTTGCTTGCGCTAGCAGATGCGTGATTTGCTCACAGCTATCTAATCCGTATTTCTTGAACAGGTTTTTAGATGCTTCAACCATTGCGCTGATGAAAAGCGGGTTCACTTCGCTGCCGCATATTTCGCTCAAAAAACCTTTCGTTAATTCGAGCGCAATGCCGCATATTTTGCAACTCAGCATTCCGTTTACAGTGTTCGAAAAGTGACCAAACATCCCAATCGGATGAAAGTGATATGCGCTCCCCCACGACGGCAACCCCACCTTTTCCGCAACCTCCCTCCACCACCCCATCTGCGCAATCCGCTGCTTCTCCGCCAGCCAATTCAAGTGCGGCGTCGAGCCGCTATGGCCGAGCAATTCATCCAGTGCGTCCCATATCTTCGGCTGCTGAAACCATTCGCTTTCCTTGTACAGGATCATCTGCGAAATCGCCTGCGCATGGGCCGGTCGCTGAAGGGCCGCTTTCAGTTCCGTGGCCGTTAGCGTGCCGTCGGGGTTGCGTCCGATGATTTCGTACAACCGGCGTTTCATCGGGCCCTTGTCGTCTTTTTCGGCAATGGAACGATAGCGCTCGCGTTCCTCCTCGCTTAAGCGGCCCATCGCGCTGAGAAAAGATGCGAGCATGTGCTTGGGTCTGCTGTAGTCGACGATGACGCCGTAGCCGTCCCAAGCCCATGGACTGACCCAAGACGTTACGTCTGGCTCTTCGCACACCCAGCCATCGAGAAGATTGTTGTCGGCGTCGTGAAGCAATTGTTTCAGGTGATACCAGGTGCGAGCGTTGCGCGTCGAAGTCGCGGGCACCTGGATTTTTTGATCTGCCGGCAGTCCATCCAGCAACTTTTTGGGGACCAGCAAATCGGCAGCACTGCGCGGGCTGGATATACTCGACGCCTGCAATAGCGCAGCCGTGTTATTTCTTTCAGGGGGAACGACGGGCGTGCCAATGGGGAGTTTCAGCCAGGTTCTGTCTTTCTCCAGCAGGCGCTCGGCCCACTCCCGACTGGCGTCGATGAACGCCTCGACGTCATCACCACTGAAGGTTTCCAGGTGCAGTTTCTCATCGGGATGATTCACACCTGCGTCCTGATACAGACCGAGGTGGCCGATCAAATCACCTGCCTTGATTGCGACAGGCTGGTCAAGCACCACGATCTGATCTGTCGCTACCGGCTCAATGGCGCCTTCCAGCGAGTCAAAAAGCACGTACTGGTTGATGCGTTCGAGCTTGCGAAACTCGCCAGCGCCACTGACCGTGACTTCCGATTCAACCGGCAACTCGAAAATGACGTTGTCCGCATCGGAAATCACCGGTTCGGACCGGACGTTGACTGCCCCCCTCGACGAACTGATGCGGGTTTCTTTGGCGTTCGGGTGAAAGAGCAACCGGGCGGCGATATAACCGTTGATCGAGCCGTCAGGGCTGAGCAAACGGCTCGGTCCCAGGCTGCTTTCCAACCTGCGGAACTCGCCGGTGCCACTGATAGCCACTTCGGCTCCTCGCGGCAGAAAGTCGATGACCTTGCCATGCCGCTTGTTGTAAACATTCAACCCAAGCTGCTCGGGCTGACCGGGGCGAGCGTCTTTCGCCGTCTGTGAGACGCGAAAAGTCGCACGCTCGGGCCAGAATATCGGGCGAGCGAGGGTGGCATCCTTCTGGTACTGCGCCCAATCCTGCAGATGCATGTAGAGGCTATAAAAAATCAGGCTTGGTGGCGTGTCCTGGCTGCCTTCGATCTTCGGAGGTTGTAGGTGATGGCGAACCAATACGAAGTTGCGCGAAAAGGGTTTCTCGATTGCTCTGTCTTTGTCGAAGTAAGCGGTTGTCGGCGAATCGGTATCGATGCGGTAGGCCACCACTTCGCCGTCGGCCAGGCAAAACACGCTGGATTGCTTCAGGGTACCGACGGTGCCTTTGTCGAAGTGCACACCGCCGTGCCACATGCCGCCGTTTCCAAGGGGGTAGTAGCCGGCCACTGCCTTGGCCAGGTGGGTCAGTTGGCTCAGGGGATCGCGCGTGTCCTTGAATGGATGGCACCAGTTTTCCACGGGGCGCAGTGTAGAGGTGGCGGGCTCTGCGGCCGGCGTTGTGGGAAGAGATCGGGTATCAGGCTCCGGCAAGTTTGAAACCTGCGGCGCATCGGATCGCAAAGTAGTGTCGTACTTGTGAAGTCCGAAAAGTCGATAAAGAACGCTGGCCATATTGCGTGTCGCTCCTTGTTTTACAAAAGGGGTCAACCAGAGAGATGCCCACGTCCCAGGGCATCAGATTTATGCTCGGCCAATTGAGAACAATGGCCGGCCAGCAGCTTTCTGGAAGCTGGAAATCGTTGAAATAGGAAGGGTCCCGAAAGTACGTAGGATGGTTCCGGAATGGCTGTGCGCCTGATCGGTCAGAATGTGTACGGTCTTGTCGACGGGATGTGGCGAGAGGGGTTTTCGGCTTTTATTTGCAGTGCTTTTTACGAGTGAGCAGGTACTTGTTTAAACGACTTCAAAGTTCTTTCACGAAAGCCACACCACCTTGCGTCGTTGCCTACGGTTACCCCAGAATCCGCCGGCTTGTGCGCCCTGAGGCCGCTCGGTAACTTGATTCGCGTCACTGATGGTCAGTGATCGGGTTTAGTAGCCCGGGCAAGGTTAATGCGGTCGCATGAGCATCATCAGTCAGGTATCTGCCTGCACTTGATGGTAGCTGTGCGCATGGCGTCCTCGGGCGCGCCGGTTTTTGCTTACCCTTGCCGGTCTACTAACTTGCGCACAGCTGCCACCCTCTCGTGTAGTAGCGAGATGGTGCGGCCCTATTACAAAGGGAAGCATTTATGATCAAACCAACACCGAATCCGCCGAACGACAATCCGGCAACAAAAGCCGACCGCATCCCCTCCGCAGCCGATATCCAAGCCACTCCGCGCAAACTGTCCTCGATGTTTTTCGTCAATCCTGAACTCGATGCCGAAAGCCTCCTGGCCCATGCCTGCGAATCGCTGGCCTCGGCCAATGTCATGACGATGGATCTGGCGGACCGCACGCAGGGATCAGGTCGCAATGCGCTGTTGGGTATTGCACAGGTCATCATGCTGGGGGAGTTGGCGGTAAACCGGGCGCTGGACCGGGTCGATCCGCCTGAGTAGAAGCGTAAAAGATCGCAGCCTGCGGCAGCTCCTACATGAGTCGTGTACAACCGCCATTTTGCGGGAGTACGCAGGACCTGTAGGAGCGAGCCTGCTCGCGATGGACGTGAATGATGGCACGCGCTTTCTGGATGAACGCGGTGCTCTTGGTTTTTTCGCGAGCAGGCTCGCTCCTACAGTTGATCTGCGTTGTCTGCTAATGCTTGCGCAACCACTCGATAAACAGCGCAAACAGTTCCGACTGCGAGCCCACTTCCAGTTTCAGGTACAGGTTCTTGCGGTGCATGCGCACGGTTTCCGGTGAGATGCTCATCTGGCTGGCCGTGGATTTCACCGAATGCCCGCGCAACACCATGTGCGCCACTTGCCGCTCGCGTTCGGTGAGCAAGTCGCTGCCAAAATGCTCGAACGCCGACTGCACCCGGTGCTTGAGATCATCGCGCAGGCCCTGGTCTTTTTCGCACTGGATCTCGTGACTGCGCAGCATCCCGCGCTGGCTGAATTCGCTGATAAACTCACGCACCAGCGGTTCCACGGCGCGCAACAGATTCAACTGTTCGACGCTGAGGCATTCACCACCGAAACCTTGATAAAGACTGACGGAAATCTTCGTGTCATTGCCGGTATCGACAATGTAGTAGCTGTCTTCCGAACAGCCCGCCTTCAGGTAATAGGTCTTGTAGTAATCACTGTCGAAGAAGTTGTCCGGGGCAATTTCCTCCAGGTGATAGAAGCCTTGCGCCAGCCCCTGCTCCACCGCCAGGCAGAACGGATCAAGCAAATAGCCCCCGGCAAAATAGCGCTCAAGAATCGAGACCTGATACTCCTGGGCAATCCCGCGCTGATGCAGCAACTGGGGCGCGCGGTCCTTGCGTTCCAGGCTGATCATCATCGACTCGACGGACACCAACTGCGCCAACGCTGACGCCAGGTATTGCAGGGCGTCAGGCTCATCGATATGGGCGAATGCCTCGCGCATTCCCCCATGCCATTTGTGCAATGCCCCGAAGGGCATCGCGATCAGCGTATCGTCGTCTGGTTTGTTCATGCCCCGCAGTCTAGCGGGAGTACAGCCCCTTGGTAACAGCCTGTGTGGCGAATTCATTGGCCGCCATACTGACCGCTGGCCTGAAGCTCCGCTGCCACTTCGACAATGCATTCGCGCAGGGTCTCGACGATTTCGTCGACCTGGGCAAACGTCAGGATCAGCGGCGGCGACATCACGTTCAGGTGCATGATCGGCCGTACCAGCAAGCCTCGGGTCTGCGCTCGGGAGTGAATCATCTCGCCAATGTTGATCTCGTCGGCAAACAATTCCTTGGTGCGCTTGTCCGCGACGAATTCAACGCAGGCCATCAGCTTCAGGCAGCGCACATCCCCCACCAGCGGCAAGTCGCGCAGGGTCGCCAGGCGCTCTTCCAGATAGGCGCCCACCGTGTCGACATGGGCCAGCAGGTTTTCCCGCTCGATGATCTCGATGTTCTTCAGCGCCGCCGTGCAGCACACCGGGTGACCGCTGTAGGTAAAGCCGTGGGTGAAACAGCGGCCCTTGCCCGGCTCGGCGATGACTTTCCAGATGCGGTCGGAAAAGATACACGCGCCCAGCGGCAGGTAGGCCGAGGTCAGGCCCTTGGCGGTGGTGATGATGTCCGGCTGCACGTCGAACACATCATAGGAGGCGAAGAACTTGCCCAGGCGCCCGAACGAGGTCACCACTTCGTCGGCGACGAACAGGATGTCGTAGCGCTGGCACACGTCCCACATGCGCTTGAGGTAACCCCGGGGCGGAATGATCACCCCGCCCGAGCCCATGATCGGCTCGGCGAAGAAGCCGGCGACCTTGTCCGCGCCGATCGAGAGGATCTTGTCTTCGAATTCCTTGACCAGGAACTCGAGGAACTGTGCCTCGTCCATGCCATCGGGCGCGCGGTACGGGTTCGGGTTGGAAACGTGGTGGATCAGCGAGTTGGCGTAATCGAACTCCGGCACGCGGTCGGCGGCCTTGTTGCCGATCGACATGGTCAGGGTGGTGGAGCCGTGATAAGCGTTGAACCGGGCGATGACGTGCTTCTTCTCGGGTTTGCCCCGGCAGTTCTGGTAGTACTGGATCAGCCGGTAGGCGGTATCCACGGCGGTGGAGCCGCCGGTGGTGAGGAACACATGGTCGAGGTCGCCGGGGGCCAGGCTGGCGAGTTTTTCGCACAGCTGGATCGCCACGTTGTTGGACATGTCGGAGAACGGATTGGAGTAGGCCAGCTGACGCACCTGATCAGCGATGGCCTCGGCCATTTCCTCGCGGCCCAGGCCGATGTTGGTGCACCACATGCCGCCCACCGCATCAAGGAAGCGGTTGCCCTGGGTGTCGTAGATGTAGGCGCCATCGCCTGCGACGATGTTCAACGAGCCCTGCTCGGCGTGTTCGTCGAACACGTGATAGCCGTGCATATGGTGAGCCTTGTCGGCCTTGACCAGCCGGGACTCGTCCGCTGGGGAAAAAACGCTGCGTGTTGGCGTCGCCATAAATAAACCTCTAACCGAAATTGACTAACGATCGAAACAAATCAGATGCCGCTTTTCACGGTGCTCCAGACCCGGGTGATCGCCCGCATGTCCTTGGCGTCCTGGGTCTTCTGCGGGAACAGGCGCTCGCGGGTCTGTGCATCGGGGTAGATCGCCGGGTTGTCGCGCACATCGGCGTTCAACAACGGCGTGGCCGCCGCGTTGCTGTTGGCGTAATTGATGTAATCGCTCACATCGGCCATCACCTGCGGCTGCATCAGGTATTCGAGGAATTTGTGAGCATTGGCGACGTGTGTCGCATCGGCCGGGATGTACATGTTGTCGAACCAGATCAGCGAGCCTTCCTTGGGAATGAAGTACGCCAGGTCGATCTTCTTCTTGGCTTCGGCGGCGCGGGCCATGGCGGTGGCGTAGTCGCCGGACCAGGTCATGGCCATGCACACGTCGCCGTTGGGCAGGCTGGTCAGGTAGTTGACCGAGTCGAATTTGCGGATGTAGGGCCGCACCGACAGCAGCAATTCCTGGGCGGCTTTCAGGTCCTCCGGTGCGGCGCTTCTCGGGTCGCGTCCCAGGTAGGTCAAGGCCATGGGAATGACTTCGGTCGGGGCGTCGAGCAGGGTCACGCCGCAGTCGGCGAAGCGCGAGACGATTTTCGGGTCGAAGATCATCGCGAGCGAGCCGATCGGCGCGTCCGGCATGCGTTCCTTGATCTTGTCGACGTTGTAGGTGACGCCGTTGCTGCCCCAGGTATACGGCGCCGAGTACTGGGTGCCCGGGTCATAGCCCTGCAGGTCCTCGAGGATCTGCGGATCGAGGTTGGTCCAGCCCGGCAACTGTTTTTTATCCAGCGGCTGGAACACCTTGGCCTTGATCAGCGGTGGCGCCAGGGAGGCATTCAACACGATCAGGTCATAACCGGAATGGCCGGTGAGCAATTTGGCCTGCACCGTTTCATAGGAATCGAAGGTGTCGTAGACCACCTTGATACCGGTGGCCTTTTCGAAATCGGCGATGGTTTTTTCACCGATGTAGTCCGCCCAGTTGTACAGCCGCAGCGTATTGCCATCGTCCACTTGAGCGGCGTAGGCATTCAAGGTCAGCGGTACAACAAACAGACTGGAAATCACCTTAAGCAGTGTCTTGCCCATAGCAAATGCACCTTATAGCGAGTTCGGCTCTGGATGAGCGGATGCCCTCACTATTGGTCGATTCACCCGGCGGGACCATACCCCGAATGGGTGTGTGTCGTTTTTGGCACACCGGCATGGCAAAAAGCGGCAGCGCAGTTGAACCGTTTTGCCATAGATCGGGGTGGGTCCGGCGCTTAAAGTGGCAGCCTGAACCGACCCTGCGGAGCCTGCGATGACAGATTTGATCAAACACGAGCAACGCGACGGCGTGTTGACGCTGACCATCGACCGCCCGGACAAGCTCAACGCGCTGAACAACGCCATGTACACCCGACTGGCCGACCTGCTGCAGGCCGCCGACGAAGACGAGCAGACCGGCGTGATCATCATCACTGGCGGCCCGACCTGCTTCACCAGCGGCAATGACCTGGTGGACTTCCTGCAGAATCCGCCGACTCATCTGGACGCCCCGGCGTTCCACTTGATGAAAGTCGTCACGCGCCTGCAAAAGCCGCTGATCGCGGCAGTCTGCGGGGCGGCCATCGGCATCGGCACCACGCTGCTGTTGCATTGCGATCAGGTGCTGGTCACCCGCAACGCCAAGCTGCGCATGCCGTTCGTCAACATCGGTCTGTGCCCCGAATTCGGCGCCAGCCTGTTGCTGCCACGCCGCCTCGGCCATGCCCGCGCTGCGAGCCTGCTGCTGTTGGGCAACGGCCTGGACGGCAACGAAGCGGTCAATTGGGGCATTGCCAACGAAGCGTTCGACGACGGCGAGCAATGCCTGGCGGCGGCCCTCAAGATCGCCCAGCGCTTCCTGGCCATGCCCCAGCAAGCCTTGCGCCAGTCCCGGCAGCTGATAAAGCAGGCTTCCCTGGCTGAACTGGAAGCCACCCTGCGCGAAGAAAACACGCTGTTCATCCAGCGCCTGAATACCGACGAGGCGAAAACCGCCTTGAACGCCCTGCTCAATCGCAGTACAGATAAGAATCCACCGAAAGGAAACCAGCCATGAACACTCCAGAAATCTACGTCGTCAGCGCCGCCCGTACCGCCATCGGTACCTTCGGCGGTTCGCTCAAGGACGTGCCACTGGCCGACCTCGCGACCACGGCCGTGAAAGCCGCCCTGGAGCGAGCCGCCGTGGACCCGGCGCTCGTTGGCCACCTGGTGATGGGCAACGTGATCCCGACCGAAACCCGTGATGCCTACATCTCCCGCGTCGCTGCAATGAACGCCGGCATTCCGAAGGAAACCCCGGCCTACAACGTCAACCGTCTTTGCGGTTCGGGCCTGCAAGCGATCATCAACGCCGCCCAGACCCTGATGCTTGGCGATGCCGACATCGTCGTCGGTGCCGGTGCCGAATCCATGAGCCGTGGCCCGTACATGATGCCGAGCGCCCGCTGGGGTTCGCGCATGGGCAACGCCCAGGTCATCGACTACATGCTCGGTATCCTGCATGACCCGTTCCATGGCATCCACATGGGTATCACCGCCGAAAACGTCGCCGCGCGCAACGGCATCACCCGCGAAATGCAGGACGCCCTGGCCCTGGAAGACCAGAAACGCGCGGCCCATGCGATTGCCAACGGCTACTTCAGCGAGCAGATCGCGACCGTGGAAATCCAGGATCGCAAAGGCGTCAAACTGTTCAGCGTCGACGAACATCCGCGCGCCACTTCCCTGGAACAGCTGGCAGCCATGAAGCCTGCGTTCAAGAAGGACGGCTCGGTCACCGCCGGCAACGCCTCGGGCCTCAACGACGGCGCCGCCGCACTGGTCATGGCCAGCGGCAATGCGGTCCAGGCCAATAACCTGAAACCCCTCGCCCGCCTGGTCAGCTACGCCCACGCCGGCGTCGAACCGGAGTTCATGGGCCTGGGCCCGATCCCGGCCACCCGCCTGGCGCTCAAGCGCGCCGGCCTGACCGTCGCCGACCTGGACGTGATCGAAGCCAACATCGCCTTCGCCGCCCAGGCCTGCGCCGTCAGTCAGGAACTTGATCTTGATCCGGCCAAGGTCAACCCGAACGGTTCGGGCATCGCCCTGGGTCATCCGGTGGGCGCCACCGGCGCAATCATCGCCACCAAGGCCATCCACGAACTGCATCGCACCGGTGGCCGTTACGCGCTGGTGACCATGTGCATCGGTGGTGGCCAGGGGATTGCGGCGATTTTCGAGCGGGTCTAACTCCCGAACATTTGCTGAACACCTGTGGCGAGGGAGCTTGCTCCCGCTGGACTGCGCAGCAGGCCCCCGCTTTTTTAAGAGTCGGGGCCGCTGCGCGGCCCAACGGGAGCAAGCTCCCTCGCCACATTTGACCGCGTAACGCCCGCCGGAGAAGCAACCGGCGCTTGATGGATTCCCCCGGCAACTGGTCGCAATCGATCAATACCGCCCCCGCCCCGCACCCTAGATTACCCCTCAGAACACGAAGCCGTTTCGCGCGGCCAGTCACTGAGGAGATCGCCCCCATGCACAGTTTCCACAACCGCAAGCAGCAGAGCCCGATCGATGGCTGGGACCATCAGGACCCGGAAGAGGCCTTCACCCTGCCCTCGCGTTACTTCTATGACGAAACCCTGTTCAAGGCCGAGCGCGATAACATTTTCATGCACGCCTGGCACGTCGCCGGGCACGTCAGTGAGTTCGCCGAGCCGGGTCAGTACGTGGTCACTGACCTGTTCGACCAGAGCGTGGTGGTGGCGAAAAACCGTCAGGGCCAAATCCACGCCTTCCACAACGTTTGCCAGCATCGCGGCAATCGCCTGCTCGAAGAACGGCGCGGCACCACCGGCGGCGTGGTGCGTTGCGCCTATCACTCGTGGTGCTACGAAATGGACGGCAGCCTGCGCAGCGCACCCCGCTGCGAGAAGATGAAAAACTTCGAGTTGCAGCAGTTCAACATCCCGCAGGTGCGCACCGAAGAAATGGGCGGCTTCATTTACTTCAACCTCGACCCGAACGCGCCGTCCCTGCGGGATTTGTTCCCCGGTGCCGACGAGGAAATGCGCCGGGTGTTTCCGGACCTGGTCGACATGCGCCTGATCGAGGAGCAGGACGTGATCGTGCCGGCCAACTGGAAGGTGATCATGGACAACTCCATCGAGGGTTATCACTTCAAGCTGTCGGGGCCGTGCCATATCGACCTGGCGAAGCTGATCGATTTCAAAGGCTATCAGTTGAGCAAACGCGACAACTGGTGGACCTACATCGCCCCGGCCAACCTCTCAGTGACCGAAGCCTACGGCGTGCCCCTGCGCAAGGACCTCAACCCCGACGAGTGCTTCTTCAACATCGGCATGTGGCCGAACAACACCTTCTATACCTTCCCGTTCTCGGAGTTCCTGGGCTCGTTCATCATGATCCCGCTGGACGCCGAACGCTCGCTGCTGCGCTTCGGCTACTACTCCAGCAATGCCGAGACGGCCGAGGTGAGCAAGTCCTGCATGAAGTGGATGAACGACGATCTGGGGCCGGAAGACATCGCGCTGAACATCTCGGTGCAGAAAGGCCTGCGCTCCCTCGGTTACGACCAGGGGCGCTACATGATCGATGCCCAGCGCAGCAATGAAAGCGAGCACCTGGTGCATCACTTTCATCGGTTGGTGTTTAACGGGATTCATGGCTCAACGTCGATCTGACTGGATAAATGCAGTCCCTGTGGGAGCGGGCTTGCTCGCGAAGAGGGAGTGTCAGTCGACATTTTTATTGCCTGATACACCGCCTTCGCGAGCAAGCCCGCTCCCACAGGGGGTATGTGTTCTGACCTTTCATTGATGGAGCGTCCCAAGCCATGACCGACCATGCATTTGACTACCTGATCGTGGGCGCCGGGTCCGCCGGCTGTGTGCTGGCCAACCGTCTGGGCGCGGACCCGGCGGTGCGGATTCTGCTGCTGGAAGCCGGGCCGGCGGACCAGAGCTGGACCATCGACATGCCCTCCGCCGTGGGCCTGGTGGTCGGCGGCACACGCTACAACTGGAGCTACAGCTCGGAACCGGAACCGTATCTGGACGGGCGCAGGATCGGCACGCCGCGCGGCCGCACGCTTGGCGGCTCGTCGTCGATCAATGGCATGGTCTATATCCGTGGCCATGCCCGGGACTACGACGGCTGGGCCGCTCAGGGCTGCGCCGGCTGGGGTTATCAGGACGTGTTGCCGTACTTCAAACGCGCCCAGACCCATGCCGATGGCGCGGATGAATATCGGGGGGCGAGCGGGCATCTGCACGTCACCCCCGGCGATACGACGACGCCATTATGTGCGGCGTTTCTGGCGGCCGGCGCGCAGGCCGGGTACGGCCTGAGCGATGATTTGAACGGTTATCGCCAGGAAGCCTTCGGCCCGGTTGATCGCACCACCCGCGCCGGTCGGCGCTGGAGCACCTCCCGTGGTTATCTGCGTGAAGCGCTGGAACGCGGCAATGTGCAGGTGCGCACTGAAGCCCTGGCACTGCGCATTCTGTTCGACGGCAAACGCGCCGCCGGCATCGAGTACGAGCACAACGGCGAGGTCCACCAGGCCTTCGCCCGCCGCGAAGTGTTGCTGACCGCCGGGGCCATCAACTCGCCGCAATTGCTGCTGTTGTCCGGCATTGGCCCGGCGGCGGAACTGCGGGACCTGGGCATCGAGGTCAAACACGACCTGCCCGGCGTCGGCCGGCGGCTCAACGACCATCCGGACACGGTGGTGCAATACCTGTGCAAGCAGCCCGTGTCGCTCTACCCGTGGACCACCGCGCCGGGCAAGTGGTGGATCGGCGCACGCTGGTTTGCCACCCACGACGGATTGGCTGCGAGCAATCACTTCGAAGCCGGGGCGTTTATCCGTTCCCGGGCCGGGGTCGAGTTTCCCGATCTGCAACTGACCTTCATGCCCCTGGCGGTCAAACCCGGCAGCGTCGACCTGGTGCCGGGTCATGCGTTCCAGATCCACATTGACCTGATGCGCCCCACCAGCCTGGGCAGCGTCACGCTCAACAGTGCCGACCCCAGGCAGCCGCCGCGCATCCTGTTCAATTACCTGAAAACCGAGCAGGATCGAGCCGACATGCGCGCCGGTGCGCGGCTGGTGCGCGAGATCATTGCGCAACCGGCCATGGCCGCTTACCGGGGTGAAGAGCTGGTGCCCGGCCCGCTGGCGCAAAGTGATGAAGCGCTGGACGCCTGGGCCAGGCAAGTCACGGAAACCGGCTACCATGCCAGCGGCACCTGCAAGATGGGACCGGTGGGCGACACCGAAGCCGTGGTCGATCCGCAACTGCGGGTGCATGGCCTCGACGGATTGCGGGTGGTGGACGCCTCGACCATGCCGGTGATCGTCAGCGGCAACACCAATGCGCCAACGGTGATGATCGCGGAAAAGGCCAGCGACCTGATTCGCGGCTTGCCGCCACTGCCGCCCGTCGATGTCCCGGTATGGATTCATCCACAATGGCAAACGCAGCAACGATAGAGATCACTCATGAGTAATCAGTCGTCCAATGGCACCGATGCACGTTTCACCTGGCGGCGTGGCGAGGTCGCGCCGCTGCGGGTTGCGGTGCTGATGCTGCCGTCGTTTTCCAACTTCGGTCTGGCGGCCGTGCTGGAACCGCTGGCCATCGCCAATTGGCTGACTCAACGCCCCTTGTTCGAGTGGTCGCTGTTGTCCCTGGATGGTCAGCCGGTACAGGCCAGCAATGGCCTGACCACGGTCGCCAATGACGGTTTGAAGGCCGATCAGGATTTCGATGTGTGCGTGGTGCTCGCCAGTTTCGATGTGCACAAACACAGCCGCAACCTCGCGCTCAAAAGCTGGCTGCGCAAACAGGCGCTGTTCGGCGCGGTGCTGATGGGCGTGGAAACCGGCACCGAACTGCTGGCCGCCGCCGGCGTGCTCGACGGCTACGAAGCCGCCGTGCATTGGGACAACCTGCAGGGGTTTCAGGAAAGTTATCCACGGGTCCACGCCAAACCGCAGCTCTACACCCTGGAACGCCAGCGCATGACCTGCGCTGGCGCCACCACGACCCTGGACATGCTGCTGGGCTGGATCGGCCAACGCCTGGACAGCGAACTGGCCCGGGAAATCGGCATGCACCTGTTGATGGGCCAGGTGCGCGCACCGGCCGACAATCAACTGGACGGCGGCCTGACCAACACCGGGCTGTACGGCAACAAGATCCGCCGCGCCATCGGCTTGATGGAGCAGGCCCTGGAAGAACCGCTGGATTGCGAAGCGATTGCCGCCCAGGTCGGCCTGTCACGGCGGCAACTGGAGCGACAATTCAAGCATCAGACCGGCCTGTCGCCGCTCAAGTACTACATCACCCTGCGCCTGGCCAAGGCTCACAGTTTGCTGCAACAGACACGCCTGAGCGTCGCCCAGGTGGCGGCCTGCTCGGGCTTCGGCTCGCTGGAGCACTTCTCCCGCACCTATCGCGCCCGCTTCGGCTGCCCGCCCAGCGAAGACCGCAACCAGGTCTGGACCGCACCGGTGATGCGCCAGCCACTGCGCAAGGAGCACCGGCCAGCCGAGGCCGACTGACTCTTTTGCTCTTCGTAGGAGCCGGCTTGCCGGCGATGGCGTCATCAAATGTGCCATCGCCAGCAAGCCGGGCTCCTACAGACTCCGATACTCAGGCTCTTCCTCGTCGAGAATGCCCATCAGCGCATCGAAATGCTTGTCGGCAAAGCCCGGATAGTCGAGCCATTGCCGACAGGTCTTGCGCGCTATTTCATCACTGGCGATACGCAGCTCACGGCCGGTGGATAGCGCGGTGATGTAGGTCTCGCAGGCGCGTTCGAAGTAGTACAGGTCATCGAACGCCTGGGCGATGCTCGGCGCCGCCACCAGCACCCCATGGTTGCCCATCAACAGAATCGGCTTATCCCCCAGCAGGTGGCTGACCCGCTCCGCCTCGTCTCCCAGGCCCATGCCGTCGAAGCCTTCGTCGATCACCACCCGTTCGAAAAAACGCATGCAGTTCTGCTCGATCGGCGGCAGCCGTGAATCCGCCAGACAGGCCAGGGCCGTCGCGTATTTCGAGTGGGTATGCAGGATGCAGCGGGCGTGTGGCTGGTTGCGGTGCAAGGCACTGTGCAAGGCCCAGGCGGTGATGTCCGGCGCGTCCGGGCGATCGAGGCTGGCGGGGTCATCGGCGTTGACCAGCAGCAAGTCGCTGGCCTTGATCCGCGAGAAGTGCCTGCCGTAAGGGTTGATCAGGAACTCCCGACCGTCCCCCGACACTGCGACGCTGAAGTGATTGGCGATGGACTCGTGCAGGTTCAGCCGCGCCGCCCAGCGGAACGCACAGGCCAGGCGGATACGCAGTTGCTCGACAGGTTGATTCATCCCGTGCTCCACAGCGGTTGATCGATTGCCTGCCAGTGTATGGGCGCAACGGGCGTGCACTTGACGGGAAACGACAGGGATTGCCGTTATCCACCAGCGTTGCGATTGCGCGAAAGCGGCATGGTTTTGCCGCGATTGATCAAGGGCCCCGCGATGCTCACGACCATAGTGAGTGCCGTCAACGCGTTAAAGCAGGTTGTGCTCCACCTCTAACAAGAAAAAGACCGCTTCACAAACCGCTGCCGACGTTTACCCTCGAGGAGTTGATCCATGAAAGCCTTGTTCTTGCTTGCGTCGCCCTTGTTTGCATGTCTGTATCTGCCGTTGCCGGCCCAGGCAGTGGAACCGGAATCCTGCGCCACGGTGCATTTCTCCGATGTCGGCTGGACCGATATCAGCGTCACCACCGCCGTCGCCAGCGAAGTGCTGGAATCCCTCGGCTACAAGACCAAGACCACCTTGCTGTCGATCCCCGTGACCTACCGCGCCTTGTCTTCAGGCAAAGAACTGGACGTGTTCCTCGGCAACTGGATGCCCACCACCGAAAACGACATCAAGCCCTTCCGTGACGCCGGCACCGTGGAGACCGTGCGCGCCAACCTGCATGGCGCCAAATACACCCTGGCAGTGCCCGACTATGTCTACGACGCAGGGCTGCGCGATTTCGCCGACATCGCCAGGTTCAAGGACAAACTCAACGGCCACCTGTACGGCATTGAACCTGGCAACGACGGTAACCGCCTGATCCAGAGCATGATCGACAAGGACGCCTTCGGCCTGAAGGATTTCAAGATGGTGGAATCCAGCGAAGCCGGCATGCTCTCGCAACTCAAACGCGCCACGCGCAAGAATGAATGGATGGTGTTTCTCGGCTGGGAACCGCACCCGATGAACACCCGCAACAAGATGAAGTACCTCAGTGGCGGCGATGACTACTTCGGGCCGAACTACGGCCAGGCCACGGTCTACACCAACGTACGCAAGGGCTACCTCCAGGAATGCAGCAACGTCGGCCAACTGCTGCAGAACATGGAGTTCAGCCTGGCGATGGAGAACCAGTTGATGGACGCGGTGCTGAACCAGAACCAGAAACCGCGGGCGGCGGCCAAGGCGTGGTTGAAGGCCCATCCCGAGGTATTGCAGGCGTGGCTGGTTGGAGTCAGCAGTCGCGACGGGAAAGATGGATTGGCGGTGGCCGGAGCCAGCCTGGCCGGACAATGACATTTGAAGTCTGTCGCCTGACAGGCCATCCGGGAAAACCGGCGAAGCAGAATGTCAGGCGACGGCTTCACCGGCCCTGGATGACCAAGTCTTTTGTGGCTTGATCCACGCCAATATCCAGGCCACTACCGCACATACCATCAAGGTCCCGCCCAATGCCTGCCCCCAGGCCGCCAGCATCAGTCCGCCACCGATCAACAGGTAATACAGCAAACCAAACAGCGCGCCGGCCGTACCCAGTCGATCACCGTAGTTGACCAAGGCCGAGCCGAGGATGTTCGGGATCGCCATGCCAAAGGCCAGTACCACCAACAACATCGCCAGCACGAACAGAGCGCTGTCCTCCATCAGCCAGACGAAACCGGCACCCACCAACATCAGCAATCCCGACACCCGGATCAGTTGCGCGCCACTCGACCCTCGTTGCAGCAGCCGTTTATTGAGCGCGGCCCCAAGGCCGGAACCCAGGGCCAGGATGACGCCACTGTAGCCAAACATCTGCGCACTCAGCCCCAGCCGCTCAAACATGAAGGGACCCAGGCTGTAGTAGCTGAACAGGCCGATGTTGAAGACTGCCACCAATAATGTCGAACGCCAGATATCGCGATCCCGGAGCATTTGCCACAGCGTCTCGAACAGCGCGGGCGAAGCCACAGGCTGTGGTCGGGTTTCCGGTAAAACCCGCAGGCACCACATCCACAGTCCAACCGATAGCACCAGAAGCCCTCCCGGCACGCCTGGAAAACCGAAGCCTTGTACCAGGCTTGCTCCGGCGAACAGCCCGATGGCCGGGCTGGCGGCCAGTGCGATGCCCATGAGCGAAAACACCTGGGCCAGTGCCCCCCCCTTGAAGCGGTCGCGCAACAAGGTTTGCGTAACGACCGAGCCCACCGCTGCGCCAAACGCGGCCAGGCCTTGGGCCGCCAACAGCGCATCGAAGGTGCTGACACTGAGCGCCATCAACGAAGCCGCGGCGTACAGGGCGAACCCGGCAAGCATCGTCGGGCGACGCCCGATCAGGTCGCACATCCGGCCCCACACCACCACGCCGAACGCGAATGCCAGGAAATAGATGGAAAGCATTTGCGCCGCCGCCTGCGGCCCGACGGCAAAGGCCCGTCCGATGTCCGCCAGCGCCGGGCTGTAAATCGATTGCGCCAACTGCGGGAACATCAGCAGCGCGACGGCCAATACCACGATTTTCTTGTCATTCACCACGACTTCACTCTTAAAGGAAACTGTCGTGCAGATTAAGAAATCGTGACTGTCGTACTATCAGAACCCTGCCAATTTATCGCTGAAATCGGACAACCCATGGCCTGGCTCGACGCCCACGCACATTTCGATCCCGACAGCTTCACCGCACCGGTCATCGGCATCGCCGCAACCCTCGGTGATCACGATTCGGGCCTGCATCAACATCAACGCGGGCAACTGCTGTTTACCCGCCAGGGCTGTACGCGCATTACCCTGGCGCAGCAGCTGTGCCTGTTGCCACCCTCGCGCGCGGCGTGGATTCCTTGCGGTGTGGCCCATCGCGCCGTGATGCAACAGAGCGTCGATTACCGCTCCATCTACCTGAGCCCCGAGCTATGCGCAGACCTGCCGCAACAGGTCTGCGTGATCGAAGTCAGCCCGTTGCTGCGGGCTGTACTGGAGTCGATAGCCCACGCCAGCTTCGACACCGCCTGGCGGCAGGGAAAATACGTCCATCTGCTGGGGCTGTGCCTGAGCGAAATTCGCGACGCGACCCGCCAGCCCATGCTGCTGCCGCTGCCGTCGGACAAACGCCTGGCACCGCTGCTCGCGACCGTCGACAAGCTGCCGCCGAAACTTCAGGCACTGCAGGCACGCCTGGGCGCCAGCGGCCGCACCATTGGCCGGATCTTCCAGCGTGAGACCGGCATGAGTTATCAGCAATGGCGGCAACAGTGGCGGCTGATGCGCGCCATCGAACTGCTCGCGACCGGACGAAACATCGGCTACAGCGCTTTTGAACTGGGCTTTGCCAGTGACAGTGCCTTCATCGCCTTCTTCAAGGACATGACCGGCATCACCCCCGGCGACTGGCTGAAATAGGACCTGACGACCGGCAGCAAAAAGCATTTGCCACAAAATATTACATACGTCATATTACACCCGTCATAATTAAACAGCGCCCCTGACAGGTATCCCTCCATGACCAGCATGTCCACCGTAGAACCCGACCTGGACGCCCCGGTGAAACCGGCAAAACGTCCCCTGCTCAAACGCCTGCTGCTGCCGACAATGGGCATCGCAGCGTTGGTATTGGCCGGGATGTATGGCGCGCATTGGTGGACTGCCGGCCGTTTCATCGAAGAAACCGACGACGCCTACATCGGTGGCGATGTCACAGTGATCGGGTCGAAAGTGGCGGGTTACATAGACGAAGTGCTAGTGACCGACAACCAGAAGGTCAAGGCCGGTGACGTGTTGATTCGTCTCGATTCGCGCGACTATCGGGCCAACCTGGCCAAGGCCGAAGGCGCAGTGGCCGCCCAGGAGGCCCTGTTGGCCAACCTTGATGCGACCGAACAGCTGCAACAGGCCGTCATCGGCCAGGCCCGCGCCGGCATCGACGCCGCCGGTGCCGAAACCGCCCGCTCCCGGGACGACGATAGCCGCTACAAAAAACTGGTGAGCACCAACGCCGTCTCGGTGGAAAGCGCGCAGCGCGCCAATGCCACGTTCAAGACGGCCCAGGCCCAAAGCAATCGCGCCCAGGCTGAATTGCTGGCCGCGCAACGCCAGCTGAATGTGATCGACACCCAGAAACAACAGGCCCGCGCCGCCCTGATCCAGGCCAGGGCCGAGCGCGACCTGGCGCAATTGAATGTCGGTTATACCGAATTGAAGGCACCGGTTGACGGGGTGATCGGCAATCGCCGGGCCCGGGTCGGCGCCTATGCCCAGGCCGGCTCGCAATTGCTCTCGGTGGTGCCGGCCAGTGGTCTGTGGGTCGATGCCAACTTCAAGGAAGACCAACTGGCCCGCATGGTGCCGGGGCAACGGGTGGTGATTCATGCGGACGTGCTGTCGGGTCAGGAATTCCACGGTCACCTCGACAGCCTGGCCCCCGCCAGCGGCTCGCAGTTCAGTGTGTTGCCGCCGGAAAACGCCACCGGCAACTTCACCAAGATCGTGCAGCGGGTGCCGGTGCGGATTCACCTCGACCCGGCCGACAGCGTGCTCGGCCACCTGCGTCCCGGGTTGTCGGTGACCGCTGAAGTCGACACGCGCAAGGAGCCTGAAGCGCCAGCTGTTGCGAGCGCGCCATGAGCCGCGCCCTCGCCGCTCCGGCGCAGCCGTTCAATGCCGCGAACATGGCCACGGCGACCAAGGTCTTCGCCTTTGCCAGCATGTGCATCGGCATGTTCATTGCGCTGCTGGATATCCAGATCGTCTCGGCTTCGTTGCGTGACATCGGCGGCGGACTCTCCGCCGGTACCGACGAAACCGCGTGGGTGCAAACCAGTTACCTGATCGCCGAAATCATCGTGATCCCGCTGTCGGGCTGGCTGTCGCGGGTGTTCTCGACGCGATGGTTGTTTTGCGCATCGGCGGTGGGTTTCACCCTGACCAGCCTGCTGTGCGGCGTGGCCTGGAACATCCAGAGCATGATCGCCTTCCGCGCCCTGCAAGGGTTTCTGGGCGGATCGATGATTCCGTTGGTGTTCACCACGGCCTTCATATTCTTCACCGGCAAGCAACGGGTGATCGCCGCCGCGACCATCGGCGCGGTGGCCTCGTTGGCCCCGACCCTGGGGCCGGTGATCGGTGGCTGGATCACCGACATTTCGTCCTGGCACTGGCTGTTCTACATCAACCTGGTCCCCGGCATCTTTGTCGCCGTGGCCGTGCCGATGCTGGTGAAAATCGACCAGCCGGAACTGTCGCTGCTCAAAGGCGCGGACTACTTGAGCATGGTGTTTCTGGCGCTGTTCCTCGGCTGCCTGGAATACACCCTGGAAGAAGGCCCGCGCTGGAACTGGTTCAGCGACCGCACCATCCTGACCACTGCGTGGATCAGCGGCCTGGCCGGCCTGGCGTTCATCGGCCGAACCTTGCACGTGGCCAATCCGATTGTCGATTTGCGCGCCTTGAAGGACCGCAACTTTGCCCTCGGCTGTTTCTTCTCGTTCGTCACCGGCATCGGCCTGTTCGCCACCATTTACCTGACGCCGCTGTTCCTCGGCCGGGTACGTGGCTACGGCGCGCTGGACATTGGTCTGGCGGTTTTCTCCACCGGGGTGTTCCAGATCATGGCGATTCCGCTGTATGCCTTTCTGGCCAACCGCGTCGACCTGCGCTGGATCATGATGACCGGCCTCGGGCTGTTCGCCTTGTCGATGTGGGATTTCAGCCCGATCACCCATGACTGGGGGGCCCAGGAATTGATGCTGCCGCAAGCCCTGCGCGGGATTGCCCAGCAACTGGCGGTGCCGCCGACCGTGACCTTGACCCTTGGTGGCCTGGCGCCCGCAAGGCTCAAACATGCGTCGGGGTTGTTCAATCTGATGCGTAACCTGGGCGGCGCCATCGGCATCGCCGCATGCGCGACGATTCTCAACGACCGCACCAACCTGCATTTCACCCGGCTGGCAGAGAACCTCAACAGCACCAACGAGGCCCTCAACCAATGGCTGTCCCAGGTCGGCAACAACTTCGCCGCCCTCGGCCAGAGCGGTGACGCCGGGGTCACCGCCAGCCTGCATCAACTATGGTTGCTGACCTACCGCGAAGCCCAGACACAAACCTACGGCGACGCGTTTCTGATGATCGGGGTGTGCTTCGTCATCGCCACGGCGATGGTGCCCTTGATGCGCAAGGTACAACCACCGGCCGCACCGAGTGCGGATGCGCATTGAGGATCCTTGTCAGGAATCGACCGTTTCCCTTGGCCAGTAACTTGCCAGATTCAAGGAATCTGGAGAAAACCTGATTTGAGCGTGCTGTACATGCCCCACCGGAGTCTCGGCCTGGCTATAATTATCTTTAATTCGGCAACGTGTGGGTTCTCTATGCATAACACTCACCACCATATTGGAGAAAAGTGGGAAATGAACACTTTCTGCTGTCACCGGAGCATTACCTCGAAGTTCTCGAACATAAACAGGCTCACCTGTCGCCGACGTCAGCACAACTGATAAATATACCGAGGAAAAGTACTCATGAGCAGCGGAGTTAGCAAAAAACGTTATTTCTACCAAACGCGCATATAAATTTATGCGTATCCGCCCTATATCACGGCCGCCATTCCCCCGTAAGAACCAAGTAAAATCCAAACCAGAAACAACCACATCAATTTTAGGCCTGACAAACTCTACCGTGCGATGCTTCTCGAAAAGAAAAACGCGATCAGCCCCACCAAAAGTATTAATTGCGCGCCGCATATCTTGCTTCAATGGAAAGTCATCATTCAGCCTCAGGTGCGGATTCTTTTCAAACTCCTTTGCACATTTATCAATTTCAGCCATCAAATTAAGACCTACCTGAGTGCCGAGACTTAAATTCACCAGCCCTCGTTCAGTCACTTTCAGCCTATTCACTTGTGCATTCGAATCAATCACTGCCGATACCGTCGCATTAGACACCTCTATACGCGATGGCTCCTTATGCATTATCTCAATAGTAAATTCTTTAGAGATTAAAACCGTCCCAGAGAACAATTCGGTCTTATCACCCATCATCTCTCGACGAAAAACAATACTACCCTGGGCATTCATCACCACTACTTCCGCATATACCTGCCCCGAATAATAACTGTGTGGACTTTGACTCACAATATCGACCAACAGGCGCCCCTGTGAAACCTCCACAGCAAGCTTGCAAAAAACGCCATCCAATCCGCTTAGATTGATAGTTTGATCCGCCAGACCGCTCGCAGACTTTCTGACATACAAGCAATCTACTTCATTAACTCCGTCTTTAACCACCACATAGACACTGAGATTCTGATACTCCCCATCCCCCACAGAGGGCATTTGTAATGCATACGTCCCCAGGGGTAATTTATCTACTACAATCACTGCGCTTTGGATCTTTACAACTCTAGCCGCCCCAGTCCCGTCCCGTAACAAAAGAAATTTTCCTCGCAACCCAGCCAATAACGCCTCATCAAACTTAATCGTGACACTGCTGGTTAAACCGCTAATTTTCAAATCAGCGCTACTGACAAGTGCCAAGGGACTTCTCAACCCAAGTTGAGCTTGGATTTGTTTCAAACTACTTTGCTGAACGAGTGCAAAAAGAGGGTATACCGGAACGGCATTGCTAAAAGAATTTTTCATTGCCTGCGTTGACGTCAATGACGCACCCGCAAATAACATGAATGCAGAAACATCTATATTAGCTACATCGATGGTGACATGACTCAGAAAATCCATCGTCGGATAGTTTTCAGCATAAAACTCCGACTCATTGCTGATGCGACGATAGCGCTGGTGAAATTCGATAATGCTCTGATCACTGGCACGTTGAAACATTAGCACCAGGAAAAATAATGTGAGCTGCACATCCTGGCCAACCGTCCCACTGTCGAATGCTGCCATAGCTCTTGTATAAAGCTGCTCCTCACCACCGCTGTATAACCATCCTTTCAGAAAAACCTCATCGCCCAACACCTTACTCTGGTAACTTGCAGCAAACACATTATTCCAGACCTCTCCAAGATTGATAGTACTGTGACTCATGAATGAGCCCTCATACCCATGGCCTATTTCATGAATACTTCCCCAATTGGTCCCCTTAGTGTCCAGCCAAAAGGCCGCAACGGAATCATTCGACTCGGCTATCCACCCTCCGCCATAGTAGGCAACACCACCTCCTGATTTGTCAGCCTTCATGAAGTAACGATTAGGAATATTTTTATCGGTGGGCACAGTCGGGGAAAATGAAAGACCGGCAAGATAATTGAAGTGCTCAAAAACACCATCATAGTACGCAGCCAGGCTTTGCAAGCCAGATGTTTCATGCAGCCTGCGAAGGACTTCTTTATCCTTAGCGGGAATTAAAATCATTGCATAATCAGAAATATACAATGCATAGGGCGCTACCAAGCGGTCCCACTCATTAAAAAAGTTCTCTGCATTCAAACCTGCCTGCCAGGTTGGTAAACTTGCCCCGCCGCTTACAAACTCCACCTCAATATTAACCTGCTGGCCAGCGGTATCGGTATAAGGAGTCGTCAAAAATATGGCAGAGGCATGCGCGGCGACAACTACGCTCCACTGAGTGGTCACGACGTGATGGCTCTCTTTTGCGCTGTCATCATTCAGCAAATTCAGAGTAATCCCCATGCTCGCTTCTGGGAAAGATTGCCGAAAACGTATTGCCTTGCCTGCCGGGACAATTAAAGAAGTTGATTTTCTGTCATGAAAAACTCCTTTGCTGAGTCCCGCGTCATGCAACCAATCAGGTCGCTCAAGACTGTAAATTTGCTGCGTGTATCTCCTAGTCTCTTCGTTAGCCATTTCAACTTCTCCCATAGAAAAGCGCTGGATTTCGAAAAGACCTTAGGATCAAGACAATATTTATATAACTGTCATAAATTACAGTTCGTTAGACCGTAAATCCATAACCCCGCCATTACGCAGAGAAAAATTGACTGAGAAGAGCTAATCCGCAAACAGAAACGCCTCCAAAGTGGAGGCGTCCGCTATAAATAAGCAAGTTGGGTGACTCAAAAACCAACGGTCCTTAGCATACCCATCCCCGCCCGATGACAAAAATGTCAGGCCTGAGGCATTTTGCGGAAGCCGATGGCCAGGCGATTCCAGGCGTTGATGGTGGTGATGGCAACCGTCAGGTCGACCATTTCCTTGGCATCGAACTGCGCGGTGGCCAGTTCATAGTCTTCGTCCGGGGCGTGGGTCTGGCTGATCAGGGTCAGGGATTCGGTCCAGGCCAGTGCGGCGCGTTCACGTTCGGTAAAGAACGGCGTTTCGCGCCAGGCCGACAACGTGGCCAGACGCCGCTCGGATTCACCGCCCTTGCGCGCGTCGGCACTGTGCATGTCCAGGCAGAAGGCGCAGCCGTTGATTTGCGAGGTGCGCAGCTTGACCAGTTCGATCAGGTTTTTTTCCAGTGGCAGTTTCGAAACGGCTGTTTCAAAGGCGATCATCGCCTTGAGGGCATCTGGGGAAGCGGTGTAGAAATCGATACGGGTTTTCATGGCGTGCTCCAGGGCAAGTGGGTGTGGCACTACGTTAGTCCCACGACCGGTCTACACAAATAGCCAATCTTGCAGAAGTCGAGGAGGCCATTGGCTGTGCTTTCCTGGTTATCGGTGGAGGCGCGGGTGTGGGGTTCACCATTCATTTCTGGTGAACTCACTGCCGCCTTCGCGAGCAAGCCCGCTCCCACATTTGAGCGCATTCCCCCTGTGGAAGCGAGGTTGCTCCGCGCAGTGGCCATTCACACCCGATTGCGCAACCACTGCAAAAAGCCCTTTTTCGCCTCCGGCACTGGCAGGTCCTGTGTCAGGGTTTTCGCTTTGTGCAGCCGGTAATCGAGCAAGGTTTTCATCGCTTCATTGATGTCGTGACGGGCATCCAGGCACGGTTTCAGGTACGCCTTTTCAATCCGGTACAAAGAGCAAAAGGTCTTCGCGGCAAATTTTGCAGGCACCGAACTGTCAGTAAGAATGCCGGCCTCACCGATCACTTCACCCGGCCCCATGCGCCCGGATTCGAAAGGCACGCCGTGGCGGGTCAGCGTCACCGTGACCACTCCGGACTCGATGATGAACAGGTGATCACTGACCTCTCCCGCCTCCAGGATCGTTTCCCCGGCGCGGAACGATTGCAGGGTCATGTTCTGGCTGAAGGTGTCTTTCTCTTCCTGGCGCAAGGTGGAGAAAATCGGCGAACTGTCGAGCAGCGCCCGAGGCCGCGACAGATTGCCCGGCGGATTGGGCTCCACACTCGACAGCAGGTTGACGCCGGACGCCTGCAAGTGCCGGTAGGCCAGGTCGTACAGCTGATTGCGCACCGAGCGTTTCTCATCCATCGACGCGACAAAGCCGCTGATTTCGTAGACCGCTCCGGTATTGCTGGCCGTTTTCAGGCCGACGCTTGGCGACGGTGTATCCAGCAGCGCACGGCAACCTTGCATGGCCCGCTCCAACGCATCGATTACCGTGTTCGGCCTCGCGTGGGGGCTCACTTCCAGGGATACGGAAATCCCGAACATGTCGTTCGGCCGGCTGAAATTGATGATCTTGGCCTTGGCCGCCAGCGAGTTGGGGATCACCGCCATGCAGCCCTGGGAGGTCTGCAGGCGCGTGGCGCGCCAGTCGATGTCGGTGACCTTGCCCTCCATGCCGTCGATGGAGATGTAGTCATCGAGTTGATAGGGTTTGGTGGTGTTGAGGACGATCCCGGAGAACACGTCACTGAGGGTACTTTGCAAGGCCAGACCGACAATGATCGCCAACGCACCGGACGTCGCCAGCACGCCTTTGACCGGTAGATCGAGTACATACGCCAGGGCGGCAATCACCGCGATCAGGAAAATCACCGCACCGAGCAAATCCTGGAGCAAGCGTCCGGTATGCCCGACCCGTTGCATCATCACCGCGCCGATCAGCACGGTCAGGGTCCGCGCGCCGAACAACCACCAGCCAATCTGCAAGCCGGTGGCGGCCAGATGCAACGGCACGTTGTCGGCCCAGGGCGGCGGTTCCATCGGGTTCAGGCCTTCGTTGAACAGCAGGAGGCTGAACAACGAAAAAATCACCACCCGCACCATCAGCCGCCAGGCGCTGCCAACGGCGCTGAGCAAGTACCACAAACCAAGATCGATCAGGATCAGCGCCATTGCGCAGATCAACGGGTGTTCAGTGAGCAATGACAGCATCAAGCAACTCCAGCCAGGGCCAAGAACGCGAAGATCGCATGGATTGGCCATAGTGTAGGAGCAATTGATTTGGCGGGATGAACCCCCTCCCAAAAACACCACAAAACCAATGTGGGAGCGGGCTTGCTCGCGAATGCAGAGTGTCAGGCAACGTATATGTTGTTTGACACACCGCCTTCGCGAGCAAGCCCGCTCCCACAGGGGGGATGCGTGATGCCGAAGTTATTTGCTGTTGGTCAGCGTGCTGTAGCTGGTCATCAGGTTGCGGTAATCCGGAATATGGTTGGAGAACAGCGTGCCCAACCCTTCGATATCGTTGCGCCAGTCGCGGTGCAGCTCACAGGCCAGGCCGAACCAGGTCATCAATTGCGCACCCTGGGCGGTCATGCGGCTCCACGCCGATTCGCGGGTCAACTCATTGAAGGTGCCGGACGCATCGGTGACCACGAACACATCAAAGCCTTCGGCCAGCGCCGAGAGGGCCGGGAACGCCACGCACACCTCAGTCACCACACCGGCGATGATCAGTTGTTTCTTGCCGGTGGCCTTGATCGCCTTGACGAAATCTTCGTTGTCCCAGGCGTTGATCTGGCCCGGGCGGGCGATGTACGGCGCGTCCGGGAACTGCGCCTTGAGCTCGGGCACCAGCGGGCCGTTGGGACCGGTTTCGAAACTGGTGGTGAGGATGGTCGGCAGCTTGAAGTACTTGGCCAGGTCAGCCAGGGCCAGCACGTTGTTCTTGAATCGATCCGGATCGATGTCGCGTACCAGTGACAGCAGGCCGGTCTGATGATCCACCAACAGAACGGCGGCGTTGTCCTTGTCCAGACGCTTGTAGGAAGTAGTCATTGCAGTAGTCCTCGCAGGTTATCGATGCCGAGAGAAAATCGGCGTGGGGTCACCGGTCAGCGCTGGGAGTCCAGCACCTCGTGTTCGTTCGCCACTTGCTGGGCCTTGAGGTAACTCTCGATCAGCAATTGATAATGTGGCATGGCCTGGGCGTAGACAGCGGCCCACTGCTCGGCATCCGGGCGGTTCCACGAGCCTTGCAGCTCAGAGAGCGTAGCCATGATGTCGATCGGCACCACTCCGGCCTGGGCCAGGCGGGCGACGGTCAGATCAGTGGCCAGTTTCGAGTGGTTGCCGGAGGCGTCGACCACCGCAAACACCTTGTAGCCTTCATGCACGGCGGCGATGGACGGGAACGCCAGGCACACGCTGGTCAGGGTGCCGGCGATCACCAGGGTTTTCTTGCCGGTGGCCTTGACCGCCGCGTGAAACTCCGGGTTGTCCCAGGCGTTGATTTCACCTTTGCGCGCCACGTATTGCGCATGGGGTGCGGCTTCGTGGATTTCCGGGATCAACGGCCCGTTCGGTCCTTGCGGAACCGAGGCAGTGGTAATCACCGGCATTTTCAGCAGGGTCGCGGCCTTGGCCAGGGCAATGGCGTTGGCGCGCAGTTGGGGCACGTCCATGTCCTTGACGATCTGGAACAGTCCGCTCTGGTGATCGATCAACAGCATGGCGCTGTCGTTGGGGTCGATGGTCGGTTTCTGGCCGTTGAAGTTGGCCGCGTAGACAGTGTTCATGAGCGTTTCCTCTTGCTTTTGGGCAACAGCCATCCCTGGCCTGAAAACCGGCCTACTCATCCTGTGCAGAGTCGGGTGTTTAAGCGCTGCGAGTTAAGCGTGCATCCGGCCGAAGTGCCCGGACTGGAAGTCGGCGAAGGCCTGGTGGATTTCCTGCTCGGTGTTCATCACGAACGGCCCGTGACCGACGATCGGCTCGTCGATCGGCTCGCCGCTGAGCAACAGCACCACCGCGTCTTCGCTGGCTTCGAGAGTCATGCGATCGCCCTTGCGATCGAACAGGGCCAGTTGCCCCTGGCGCACCGATTCCAGGCCATTGACCTGAACCGCGCCGCGCAAGACCACCAGCGCGGTGTTGCGCCCTTCATGCAGATCCAGGGTGAGCAACTTGCCGGCATTCAAACGAATGTCCCACACGTCGACCGGGGTAAAGGTGCGCGCCGCGCCCTTGTGACCGTCGAACTCACCGGCGATCAGGCGCAGGCTGCCGGCGTTGTCCTTCAAGGCGATGCTCGGGATGTCACCGTCGAGAATCGTCTGGTAGCCGGGGTCGGCCATCTTGTCCCTGGCCGGCAGGTTGACCCACAGCTGCACCATCTCCAGGGTGCCGCCGCTCTTGGCGAAGCCCTCGGAGTGAAACTCTTCATGCAGGATCCCCGAGGCCGCGGTCATCCATTGCACATCGCCGGGGCCGATCTTGCCGCCACTGCCGGTGGAGTCCCGGTGCTCCAGTTCGCCCTTGTAAACGATAGTCACGGTTTCGAAGCCACGATGAGGATGCTGACCAACGCCACGTCGCTCGCTGGTCGGGGTGAATTCAGCGGGGCCGGCGTGATCCAGCAGCAGGAACGGGCTGATGTGTTTGCCCAGGTTGTCGTAGGAAAACAGCGTGCGAACCGGAAAGCCGTCGCCAACCCAATGGGTCCGTGGACTGGTGTAGATACCGATGATGTTTTTCATGGTGTCTCCTGATGAGGTGAGTGAAGCCATGGACAAAGCTTAAAACCGTGACCTTTGCTGCGCTAGACTGCAAAAATCAGCTTTAGCGTTCTATCTGGAGAACGATGGTGGAAGACCTCAACACCCTCTACTACTTCACCCAAGTGGTGGAACATCACGGTTTCGCCGCGGCCGGCCGGGCGCTGGACATGCCCAAGTCCAAGCTCAGCCGACGCATTGCCGAACTTGAAGAACGCCTCGGCGTGCGCCTGCTGCACCGCAGCAGCCGGCATTGTTCATTGACGGAAATCGGCCAGGCCTACTACCAGCGCTGCCTGGCCATGCGCGTGGAAGCGGAAAGCGCCGCCGAACTGATCGAGCGCAACCGCTCCGAGCCCCAGGGCATGGTGCGCGTCAGTTGCCCGACAGCGCTGCTCAATTCCTGGGTCGGGCCGATGCTGACCCGCTACATGCTCAAGTACCCGCTGGTGGAATTGTTCATCGAGAGCACCAATCGCCGGGTCGACCTGATTCACGAAGGTTTCGACGTTGCCCTGCGGGTACGTTTTCCGCCGCTGGAAAACACCGACATGGTCATGAAGGTGCTGGGCAATAGCACCCAGAGCGTGGTTGGTAGCCCAAGCTTTTTATCGCGTCTGTCGACACCGGCCTCCCCGGCCGACCTCAGTGGTTTGCCGAGCCTGCACTGGGGCGCGGCACAGCGCGAATATCATTGGGAACTGTTCGGTGCCGATGGCAGCACGGCAATGATCCGGCATGCGCCGCGCATGGTCACCGATGACCTGCTGGCCCTGCGCCACGCGGCGGTCGCCGGGATCGGCATCGTGCACCTGCCCAGTGTGGTGGTGCGTGATGAGATTGCTGCCGGGCAACTGGTGGAACTGGTGCCGGGTTGGGTACCGAAGAGCGGCGTGATTCATGCGATCTTCCCTTCGCGCCGGGGCTTGCTGCCGTCGGTGCGCACGTTGATCGATTTTCTCGGGGAGGAATTCAGTCGTAGTGATATTGCCTGAAGGCAGCTGCAAGCTTTGAGCGGCTAGTTGATGGGTAAGGCTTCATACCGAGTCGCGGCCTTCGCGAGCAAGCCCGCTCCCACATTTGGAATGCATTCCCCTGTGGGAGCGGGCTTGCTCGCGAAGGCGCCAGATCAGACACTCTCACGAAACCGGACTGCTACCGATTCATGACTTTCGGTAAACATTGCTTTGCCGCTCCAGCGGTTTTTCTCACGGATACAGGCGCGGATACTGCCGCCCATTCCTACTGCAACCCCTGGAGTCATCAATGTCTATTCCCGCCTTCGGTCTGGGTACGTTTCGCTTGCAAGGCCAGGTGGTCATCGACTCGGTGAGCACCGCCCTGGCGCTCGGCTACCGGGTGATCGATACCGCGCAAATCTACGAGAACGAAGCCGACGTCGGCGAAGCCATCGCAGCCAGCGGCATCGCCCGGGAAGAACTGTTCATCACCAGCAAGATCTGGGTCGCCAACCTGGCGGGTGACCGTCTGATCGAGAGCCTGAAGGAAAGCCTGCGCAGACTGCAAATCGATTACCTGGACCTGACCCTGATCCACTGGCCGTCGCCGGACGATCAAGTGCCCGTCGCGCAATTCATGGGCGCTCTGCTCGAAGCCAAGCGCCTGGGCCTGACCCGACAGATCGGCGTGTCCAACTTCACCATCGACCTGATGCAGCAAGCGATTGCAGCCATCGGTGCCGAGCACATCGCCACGAACCAGATCGAACTGCACCCGTACCTGCAAAACCGCAACGTCGTCGCGTTCGCGCAGAGCCAGGGTATCGGCATCACGTCGTACATGACCCTGGCTTACGGTGAAGTCCTCAAGGACCCGCTCATCCAGCAAATCGCCGAACGTCTGCAAGTGACCCCGGCTCAGGTCACCCTAGCCTGGGCCATGCAATCGGGTTACGCGGTGATCCCGTCTTCCACTCGCCGGGGCAACCTCGAAAGCAACTTGAAGGCTCGCGAGCTGACCTTGAGTGAGAGCGACATGGCCTTGATCGCAACGCTGGATCGCGGCCACCGCTTGACCAGCCCAAAAGGCATCGCACCGAACTGGGATTGAGCCTCAATCCTGCCCCAGACGCTGTTCCAAACGGGTCATGGCTTGCTGCAACTGGTCGACGGCATCGTCGATCAGTGCCGCGCGGCCGTCATTGCACGCCTGCTCCAGTTGTTCGCAACACTCGACCAGGGCAAGTGCTCGCACCATCAGCGCGCCACCCTTGATCCGGTGTGCCAGCGCCTGCAATTCCGGGCGATTGCCGCTGGCGTGCAACGCCAGCAAATGCACGCGGTCCTCGCGGTTGGTCAACGCCAGATCGAGCATCAGTTGATCGATCAGCTCACGGTCCGAATCCGCATAGCGTTCCAGCTCGCTCAAATCAAACTCGGCGAAGCCAGGATCGTCGATTGCCACCAAAGGAGCGCTGGAGAACCGCTGGGCCAGCCAGGCCTGCAAATCCACCAGGCGAATGGGTTTGAACAGGCAATCGTCCATGCCCGCCGCCCGACACCGGGCTTTCTCCTCGGCCTGCGCGTTGGCGGTAAAACCCAGAATCAGCATCGGTGACAGTCCCTGCAGCCGCTCCTGCTCACGCATCGCGCCCGCCAGTTCGTAACCACTGAGCACCGGCATGTTGCAGTCGGTAATGACCAGGTCGAACCCGTGCCCGCGCCACTGTTCCAGCCCCTGCGCGCCGTCTTCAGCCATCACCACATGGTGGCCCAGGTAACTCAGCTGCCGTGAGAGCAACAGGCGATTGGCCGGATAATCGTCGACCACCAGAATCGACAACGCCCGGGTGGTGAGCTGCGCCGAGTCCTGGAGCATCTCTCCCTCGGGCAACGCTTGCAGGGCCGGCAGCACCAGGCTGATGTCCACCCGCGTCCCGCGTCCAAGCTCACTGTTGAGTTGCAACTGGCCGCCCATCGTTTCGCACAGGGTTCGACTGATCACCAGGCCCAGGCCGGAGCCTTGCCGGGCGGTCTGCTGACTGTTACCCGCCTGCACGAACGGGCTGAACAGGCGTTGCTGGTCGAAAGCGCTGATACCGATGCCGCTGTCTTCAATCTGTACGCTGACAGCGAGGTGCGCCGGGGCTTGAGGCCGTGCTCGCAATGCCAGGCTCACCTGACCTTCACGGGTGAACTTGATCGCATTGCTCAGCAGATTGGACAGCACCTGTTTGAAGCGCGTGGGATCGAGCATCACGTCGCAGTCACTGTGTTCGTCCAGCTCGACCCGCCATTGCAGATTCTTCTGCATCGCCAGCCCCTCGAAAACCCGGCAGACCGATGTCACCAGCGCGTGCAGGTTGACCCGTTCCGGCGCCAGCGACAAATGCCCGGACTCGATCCGCGCGACGTCCAGAATGTCGCCGATCAAATCCAGCAGTTGCTGCCCGGCATTGGACGCCACCTCGATGGCGGCGCGGTCGGTCTCCCCTTCATCGGCCCGTTTCAGCGCCAGTTCGAGCATGCCGATCAACGCGTTCATCGGCGTGCGGATTTCATGGCTCATGGTGGCCAGGAACGTCGTCTTGGCCCGGTTGGCGTCGTCCGCCGCATCCTTGGCTTCCTGCAATTGCCCGAGCAAAAGCTGACGCTGGCGAATCTGCCGGCGCTGCCAGACGATCCCGGCCAACGCGAGCAACAGCAAGACACCCGCCACCGCGAACGCCTGCACGATCGCCTGCCGGTGTCGCAGCCAGTAACTCTGCTCGACCATCGAGTCATAGCGCCAGGGTTGGGTCAGTTCGTCAATTTCCTCGGGAGGGATACTCAACAGCGCCTTGTCCAGAATCGAATGCAGTTCAGTCGCCTCGCGACTGGTTGCCAGGGTGCTTCGGGCAGGATCGGTGCCCACGGTACTGGTCACTTGCAGACGATCGCGATACTGCCGGGAAATCAGGTAACGGGCGCTGATCAACGAGTTGATGCTGCCATGGACCTTGCCCTGGGCGACCATCTCCATGGCGTCCGTCGACAGTGGTGCATCCACCGGTTGGATCAGCGGATAGTGCTGGCGAATGTACTCACCGGCAATGTTGCCCTGGGTCAGCGCCAGGGTTTTTCCCGCCATGTCATCCAGCGTCCTGGGGCTGTCCGCGGCCGTACGGGTCACCAGCACCGAAGGACTGCTCAGAAACGCGCGGGTGAACAACAGTTCATCTTCACGCTGGGAACTGAGGCCGATACCGGCCAGCACATCGACTTGCCCGCTCTTGACGCTGGCTATCATTTCGGCGATCGACTTCATGCTCTGGATGTCAAACTGCAGCCCGGTGCGCAAACTGATTTTCGCCAGCAAATCGACGCCAATACCGCGAAAATGGCCTTCGCTGTCGATAAATGAAATCGGCGGGATGTTATCGTTGATCGCGACCTTTACCCGTGGGTGGCGTTCGAGCCAGAGTTGTTCGGCCACGCTCAACTGCAATGACTGGGTGCCCGGGATAGACACCCCGTTGGCCCCCCAGCGACGCAGGATGTTCTGTTGTTTGTTGGTGGTGATGGCCGCCAGCGCCTTGTTGACGATGCGCAATAGCGAAACGTTGTCGCGGGTCATCGCAAAGGCAAAACGCCCGGACTCCATGGGCGAGAAGTCCGTCAGTTGCACGTTGTTCAGGTAGTTCTTGCTGATCAGATAGTGAGCATTGATCGCATCGCCCAGATAGACATCGGCCTGGCCGAACGCCACGGCTCCCATCGCCGCCAGTGTCGAGGGAAACAGCTGGACCTGCGCCTTGGAGTAGAACTGTTGCACGCTGTATTCGGGCAAGTAGTGATACAGCATCACCAGCCGCTTGCCGGCCAGTGTCGGGTCGACCACCGGAGGGAAATCGGTCCGCGTGACCAGCACCGGTTGATCGACCGCATACGCGCTGGACATCTGTAGTTGTGGATCTTCGGCTTCAAACCGATTGGCCGTCCCCAGCAGGTCTGCCCGCCCGTCCTTGATGGCCTGCACCGCATCGGCCCGCGACGGAAAACAATGAACCTCAATTACAACGTTCAACAATTGTTCGAGCAATCCGGCGTAATCGGCTGTCAGGCCTTCGAACACCTTGCCCGCCGTGTTGAACTCGAAGGGCGGATAGTCCGGCGCAGAGACAGCCAGCACCAATCGGCGCTTTTGCTGCAGCCAGCGCGACTCGGTGTCCGACAACCTGACGCTCAAACCCTCGGCGCTCGAACGCCCCAGCAGGGTCAACGACTGTTGCGCGCAGACCGTCGATGCCCAAAAAAACAGGCCCATCAGCAGCCAACCGGACAATCGTCGGAGCGCGTTCATTCAGATCAAATGATTGCGCAAGGCGAAATCCCTCAAGTGCACCGATGAGCTCACATTGAGCTTGACGATGAGCCGGGTCTTGTAGGTACTGACGGTCTTGTAGCTCAGATGCATGATCTCGGCGATTTCCAGGTTTTTCGAACCCCGGGCCAGGTACTGCAGAATGGTCAGCTCACGATTGGAGAGGCTGTCGATCAACTGCTTTTCACTGCGTTGAAAATCCCCCATCGACACGGAACTCGAGGGGATCTGGGCGAAATAGGTGTAGCCGGCCATCACCGAATTCACGGCCGCCTTCAAGTCATCCAGTTCCTTGCTCTTGGAAACATAGGCTGCAGCCCCGGCACGCATGCAGCGGTCCTGATAAAACTGGGCCTCCAGCGAAGTGAACACCACCACGCGACATCGCGTGTTTTCGGCCTTGATGCGATTCATCACCTCCAGCCCCGCCACCCCCGGAAGACCCAGATCAAGCAGCAGGACATCCGGTTGATGCTCCCGGAGCAACGACAGGACTTCATCGCCACGGGCGGCCTCGTAAATCTGCGTGAATCCTTCGCCCCTGAGTACAAGTTTGATCATGGAGCGAACCACCGGATGATCTTCCACAATCAGTGCTGACTTCATGACTACTCCCGTGCAAAACAACACGATCGGGCAAAAAATGCCCTCCAGGTACCGCAGCGATTGGGCACAACGCTGCGCATAGACTTTTGCATGGAAGGCTGCAAGGAACTACCTGACAGAAATGACAGTTCCGACAAACGGTAACCGAGGATCAACGACGCTCATCAACTGCGTAATTGACGCAAGGTCAGGCAGAGCGGCCTGGCTGAACTGGACTTTGCCCACGACTGGCTGCGACTGCGTCTGCTGTTCATTGAAGATAAGCGCGTGATGGACCTGCGGGTTGTTGGCAAAATAATTGAACAGGTCCAGCGCTCCCCGGGCCATCGACTCATTGACGAGCACCAGGTCCAGTGGCTCGCAACCGTACTCCACCAGGGGAAGGAGCTCGTCGAGGCTCTGCACCGGCGCCACCCGGAAATAGCCGAGCTGATTGAACAGCCGCTCGATCCGCAGGCGGTTGAAGTGCTGTGCATCAGCGATCAGGATGCGCAAGGATTTGTTCGGCAAGGTGACCTCCAAAAGGATGTCGGTTTCAAGAGGTCGCAAAGCCTACGGAAGCCCCTCCCAGGTTTATGTAGGACAATTCCTAAATAAATGCCGGTTAGTCTGACTCTTGCCCGGGAAACCTTGACCTTTACTCCGAAGTACTCGGACTCCAGAACGCCTGCACCACCAAGGTCGACGTCGAAATCCGTGCCACCAGCGCATCCAGCTCATCACCATCGACCGAGGTAGTCGCCAAGGTGGCTTCGATTTCAATTTCATCCGTGCCGAAGGCGTGCACATCGACATCGCTGGCCGGATAGTTGCAGCGCGCAAGCTCGGCTTCGAGCAGGGCCAGCACGGTTTTCTGCTGCGTACGCCGGGTAATGACATAGACGATGTTGGTGACTTCCGCCGAAATCACATCCAGCGGCTGACGGTTGATGTTGTTGACGATTGGCCGCAGCAAGGTGTTGGCCGCGAGCACGAACAGCGTGCCGAGCAAGGCCTCGGCCAGCAGGTCGGCACCGGCGCAGGCACCGACTGCCGCCGAGGTCCAGAGCGTGGCGGCCGTATTGAGGCCGCGTACATTGCCCTCTTCGCGCATGATCACCCCGGCACCGAGAAAGCCGATGCCGGAAACCACGTAGGCTACGACCCGCACGGCGCCTTCGGCACCAGCGAGACGGTTGGCCATGTCGACGAAAATTGCCGCACCCACCGCCACCAGCACATTGGTGCGCAGGCCGGCGGTGCGCTGCCGGTACTGGCGCTCGAAACCGATCAGGCCACCGAGGATGAAGGCCGCGCTGAGGCTGACCAGGGTATCGAGCAGGGAACTCAGGTTGAGGTTGTCGATGGCTTGCATATAAAACTCCTTGAAAAACACACGATCCCCTTGTGGGAGCGGGCTTGCTCGCGAAAGCGCTGGGTCAGTCGATGATGATGGTGACGGATACATCGCATTCGCGAGCAAGCCCGCTCCCACAGGTTTTGCGGCCTTATTGCCAGCCAAACCGGCGAATGTAGAACCCCTTCACCGCCTGGGTCAGCGCCATGTACGCCAGCAGGATCACCGGCAGGAACACGAAATACAGCGATGGCAACGCCTGCAATTTGAAGTAGTGCGCCAGCGGTCCCATCGGCAGGAAAATCCCCACGGCCATGATCAGCCCCGTCATCACCAGCAACGGCATGGCCGCGCGGCTTTGCAGGAAGGGGATCTTCGGCGTGCGGATCATGTGCACGATCAGCGTCTGGGTCAGCAGCCCGACCACGAACCAGCCGGACTGGAACAGGGTCTGGTGATCCGGCGTATTGGCATCGAACACGTACCACATCAAGGCGAACGTGGTGATGTCGAAGATCGAACTGATCGGCCCGAAAAACAGCATGAAGCGCCCGACGTCGCCCGGCTGCCAGCGCTGCGGTTGCTTGAGCATTTCCTCGTCGACGTTATCGAACGGAATGGCGATCTGCGAAATGTCGTAGAGCAGGTTCTGCACCAGCAGGTGCATCGGCAGCATCGGCAGGAACGGGATAAACGCACTGGCCACCAGCACCGAGAAGACGTTGCCGAAGTTCGAACTGGCGGTCATCTTGATGTACTTGAGCATGTTGGCGAAGGTGCGGCGCCCTTCCAGCACGCCCTCCTCCAGCACCATTAGGCTCTTTTCCAGGAGGATGATGTCGGCCGCTTCCTTGGCGATGTCCACGGCGCTGTCCACGGAAATACCGATGTCGGCGGTGCGCAGGGCCGGGGCGTCGTTGATGCCGTCGCCCATGAAACCGACCACATGGCCGTTGCCCTTGAGCAGGCGGACGATGCGCTCCTTGTGGGATGGCGTCAGTTTGGCGAAGACGTTGGTGGTCTCCACGGCTTTCGCCAGCTCGGCATCGCTCATGCGTTCGATGTCGTTGCCCATCAGCAGGCCTTGCTGTTCCAGGCCGACTTCGCGGCAGATCTTCGCCGTCACCCGTTCGTTGTCGCCGGTCAGCACTTTCACCGCCACGCCATGGGCGGCCAGAGCCTTGAGGGCTGGCGCGGTGCTTTCTTTCGGCGGATCGAGGAACGCCACGTAGCCGATCAGCGTCAGTGCCTGTTCATCGGCCAGGCTGTAGGTGTCGCGTCCTTCGATCATCGGCCGTGCCGCTACCGCGACCACCCGCAAGCCTTCGGCGTTGAACGCGGCCGTGACCTGGCGGATTCGCGCCAGCAGTTCTTCGGTCAGGGCTTCATCGACTTCACCGTGACGTACCCGTGAGCAGACCGCGAGCACCTCTTCCACCGCGCCCTTGCAGATCAGCAGGTGCGGTTGATCGTGCCCGGCGACCACCACCGACATGCGCCGGCGAGTGAAGTCGAACGGGATCTCGTCGACCTTGCGGAATGCCGTGCCGACTTTCAATTCACGGTGGATTTCGACGTGTTCGAGCACCGCCACATCCAGCAGGTTTTTCAGGCCGGTCTGGTAGTAGCTGTTGAGGTAGGCCATTTCCAGCACGTCGTCGGAATCATTGCCCCAGACATCAACGTTGCGCGCCAGGAAGATCTTGTCCTGGGTCAGGGTGCCGGTCTTGTCGGTGCACAGCACGTCCATGGCGCCGAAGTTCTGGATGGCGTCGAGACGCTTGACGATGACTTTTTTGCGCGACAGGAACACCGCGCCCTTGGCCAGGGTCGAGGTGACGATCATCGGCAGCATTTCCGGGGTCAGGCCCACGGCAATCGACAACGCAAACAGCAGCGCCTCGGTCCAGTCGCCCTTGGTGAAACCGTTGATGAACAACACCAGCGGCGCCATCACGAACATGAAGCGGATCAGCAACCAGCTGACTTTGTTGACCCCGGTCTGGAACGAAGTCGGCGCCCGGTCAGTGGCGCCGACGCGCTGGGCCAGGGCACCGAAATAGGTGCTGTTGCCAGTGGTGAGAATCACCGCCATGGCCGTGCCGGACACCACATTGGTGCCCATGAACAGGATGTTGTCCAGGTCCAGCGGATTGAGCGTGTCGCGGTCCTGCTGGCGGGGGAATTTTTCCACCGGCATCGATTCACCGGTCATGGCTGCCTGGCTGACGAACAGGTCCTTGGCGCTGAGCACCCGGCAATCGGCGGGAATCATGTCCCCGGCCGACAGCACGATCAGGTCGCCTGGTACCAGTTGCTTGATCGGCAATTCGATCCGCTGCGCGCTGTGGTCCTCCACGTCCCGGCGCATCACCGTGGCGGTGTTGCTGACCATGGCCTTGAGGGCATCGGCAGCCTGGTTGGATTTGGTTTCCTGCCAGAAACGCAGCAAGGTCGACAGCACCACCATGGAGAAAATCACGATGGCGGCTTTCATGTCTTCGGTCAGCCAGGAGATCACCGCCAGCAACGTCAGCAGCAGGTTGAACGGATTCTTGTAGCAGTGCCACAGGTGCGTCCACCAGGGCAGCGGTTGTTCGTGCTCGACTTCATTGAGACCGAATTGCTCGCGCAGGGCATCGGCTTCGAACTCGCTCAAGCCGTCGGTGTGACTGCCCAGGGTGTTGAGCAATTGACCGGTGTCGCTGCCGGCAGCGGCCACCAGGGTTTGCGCCAGGGTGGGTGGGACTTCACGGCTGACCGTGGTGTCGGTGAGGGTTTCCAGCAACGCCAGGCGACGGAAGTGCCGGGCGATGTGGCGGTTACGCAGGAAACCCGCGAAGAATTCCTTGAGGGTAAGTTTCATGGCTGGTGCCCCTTTGGTCAGCCGGGAAACCGTCGAGCAGGCAGGTCCACGCCGCTGCCGCCGGAACAACCGGCAAAGCAAGGCCTGGCGCGCCGGTCACGAATGACAGGCGTGTCGATAGAGCGGCGGCCACGACAAAAAGTCGAAACCACGCACTGTTCAGCGTCGATGAGAGGGACGTCGGGACACGGCCGGGACTGGCCATGATCGGGATGCCGCTGCTCGCTTTTCGGCGAGACAACGGCACAGGAGACTGCGCGTTATCTTGCCGAGAAAATGCCGGTTACCGAGACCGGCCGACAACTGTCACTCGAACAAGTACCCACTGTGGGTCTCCGTAATGGATGAAAACGCGCGAAGCTTACGCCCCGATGTTTGCAGAGTAAACCCGTTACAAAATCTTGCCGGGGCAATCTCGGGGTTCTTCAGGAAGGGTTCAGGATTGCGAAAAACTGTGGCGAGGGGGCTTGCCCCCGTTGGGGTGCGAAGCGCCCCCAAAACCCGGTTAACTCGGTTTTTCAGACAGACCGCATTCGACGGATTTGCGACTGCTGCGCAGCCGAACGGGGGCAAGCCCCCTCGCCACAAGTTCACCTACGTCAGCTGGCCGTCGCCAACAACAAATCCACCACCGACCGCCCATGCCCGCGATGCTTGCCGTGCTCATACAAGGAGCCGGCAATTTCATCGGCACGGATCGGCAGGATCGACAGCAAGGTGTCGCTCAGCCCGTGGCTGGCCTGGCAGAAGCCCTGCATGTAGAGACCGGCCTTGCAGCGTTCATCGGTGATCAGTTTGTAATTGCGATCGACCTCGAAATCACCCAGGTATTCTTCCAGCGGTGCCAGCAGTTTGCGGTGCATCTGCCGCTCGTAGCCGGTGGCCAGGACCACGGCATCGTAGTGACGAACCGAGACTTCACCGGTGGCGTTGTTGCGCAACACCAGTTCGATGCCGCGCTCGCTGGCCGTGGCTTTTTCGATAGTGGTCAAGGTATGGAACGCATGCCGGGCGATGCCCGAGACTTTCTGCCGGTAGAAGATGCCGTAGATGCGCTCGATCAGGTCGATGTCCACCACCGAATAGTTGGTGTTGTGGTACTCGTTCACCAGTCGCTCGCGCTCGCTGTCGGGCTGCTGGAACACCAGGTCAGTGAACTCCGGCGAAAACACTTCGTTGACGAAGGGGCTGTCATCGGCCGGCTTGAGTGCCGAGCCGCGCAGGATCATGTCCACCTGCACCGACGGGAAGCTGTCGTTCAGATCGATGAAGGCCTCCGCCGCGCTCTGTCCGCCACCGATGATCGCAATGCTCATCGGCTGGTTGTTCACGCACGGCTGCTTGGCCATCTGCGCCAGGTACTGGGAATGGTGGAACACCCGGCCGTCATCCTTGAGCGCCTTGAACACCTCGGGAATACGTGGCGTGCCACCGGCGCTGACCACCACCGAACGGGTGGTGCGCACATGCTGGTGCCCGCTCGTATCGCGGGAAATCACCCGCAGCGCCTCGACCTGATGGTTGTGCAGCACCGGCTCGATGGTCAGCACTTCTTCGCCGTAACGGCTTTGCGCGGTGAACTGCCCGGCGACCCAGCGCAGGTAGTCGTTGTACTCCATGCGGCACGGATAGAAGGTGCCCAGGTTGATGAAGTCCACCAGGCGCCCGTGGGCCTTGAGATAATTGACGAACGAGTAAGGGCTGGTCGGATTGCGCAGGGTCACCAGGTCCTTGAGGAAGGAAATCTGCAACTCGCTCTGGGTCACCAGGGTGTTGCCGTGCCAGCGGTAGTCGGCCTGCTTGTCGAGAAACAGCACATCCAGATTGCCCTGGCTCGCCCCGCGCTCTTGCAGCGCGATGGCCAGTGCCAGGTTCGACGGGCCGAATCCGACGCCGATCAGGTCGTGAACGAGGGGCGATGCAATTGCCTGTGTCATTTCCAGTGTCCTCTGGATGTTCCCCGCAAAAGCGGGGCATTGAACCTAAGTGACCTGACAGGCCGTGGGCCGCACAACAGGTCGTCTGTTGAGTAGGAACGAGGACAATGAAAAAAAATTTAGCCGTGCGGGCTCAGTGGGCATCCCACTGTCGCATTCGTATACGGCAATGCTTCATGGCATTAACAATGTGCTTTTCGACCAGGGCCTTGGAAATACCCAGTTGCCCGGCGATTTCCGAATGGGACAGCCCCTCGATCTTGCGCAGCAGAAAGCTCTCGCGGCACAGCCGTGGCAGTTCCGCCAGGGCACGCTGGAGCATGTCCAGGCGCTGGCCGTGATCGAGGGCCTTGTGCGGCGAAGGCGTGAAACAGCTTTCTTCGCTATCGAGTACGTCCAGCGGCTCGGCGCGCCGCAAGGCATTGCGCCGGTGGTCATCGACGACCAGGTTCAGAGCGGTGCGATAAAGGAATGCCCGGGGCTGCTCGATCGGCGTCTCGCTGGAACGCTCCAGGACCCGCAGGTAAGCGTCATGCACCACATCTTCGGCCACCTGACGGTTGCCCAGCCTGGCGTTCAGGAAACACACCAGCTCACGATAGTAGTTTTCCAACATGACTCCCGTCCGCACGGGGGTGCGGTTTCTGTCCTTGAGCCCTTTGTGCCAGCGTTGAAATAAACGGTGGCACGATAGTGGCAATTCGTATCGCGTAATTTATAGTAATTCTCATATAGATTTAAAGTACCGCGTCGCCTTGCCCGATAAATAGTCGTGAACTATGTGGGAGCGAGCTTGCTCGCGATGGGCGTGAACGATGATGCGTACTTTCTAATTTAACGCGTCGTCCTTGCGGCCATCGCGAGCAAGCTCGCTCCTACAGTGGTTTGTGTTGTCGGCTAAATTCTCTGCTCCGTTCAACGTCTACAGGACAGCTTCCCGTCTCTGCGCCGCTCAACGACGGGCCGATATCCTTTGGCCGGAACCCTGCATGAAACGTCCCCGACAGACCCGACGCGCCCTGCTCGCAGCACTTTGCCTGATCCCTGTAGTTGCCGTCGCCGCCTGGCAGTTCATCCCGCCGGGCCGCGACCAGTTCGCCACCGTCCAGGTCAGCCGCGCCGACATCGAAAGCAGCGTCACGGCATTGGGCACCCTGCAACCGCGGCGCTATGTCGACGTCGGCGCCCAGGCCTCCGGGCAGATCCACAAGATCCACGTGGAAGTCGGTGACGTGGTCAAGGAAGGCCAGTTGCTGGTGGAGATCGATCCGTCCACGCAACAGGCCAAACTCGATGCCGGGCGGTTCTCCATCGAAAACCTCAAGGCGCAGCTGCAGGAACAACGGGCGCAACACGAACTGGCCCGGCAGAAATACCAGCGCCAACAGAACCTCGCCGCTGGCGGTGCCACCCGTGATGAAGACGTGCAGACCGCCCAGGCTGAATTGCGCGTGACCCAGGCGCGCATCGACATGTTCCAGGCACAGATCCGCCAGGCCGAAGCCAGCCTGCGCAGCGATCAGGCGGAGCTCGGCTACACGCGGATTTATGCCCCCATGGCCGGCACCGTGGTCGCGCTGGATGCCCGTGAAGGCCAGACCCTCAACGCCCAGCAGCAGACGCCGCTGATCCTGCGCATCGCCAAGCTGTCGCCCATGACCGTATGGGCCGAGGTCTCGGAGGCCGACATCGGCCACGTCAAACCCGGCATGCACGCCTGGTTCACCACCCTGAGCGGCGGCACCCGGCGCTGGACCAGCACCGTGCGGCAGATCCTTCCCGTCCCGCCCAAACCGCTGGACCAGACCAGCCAGGGCGGTGGCAGCCCCGCCAGCACCAGCAAAAGCGGGAGTGCCCGCGTGGTGCTGTACACCGTGTTGCTGGACGTCGACAACGCCGACAACGCGCTGATGGCGGAAATGACCACCCAGGTGTTTTTCGTCGCCAACCAGGCGCAGAACGTGCTCACCGCGCCGATCGCCGCCCTCCAGGCGGGCGCGCAGCCAGACCTGCAGACCGCACAAGTCGTCGCCAGCAATGGCCGCATCGAACAGCGCAACGTGCGCACCGGCATCAGTGACCGCCTGCGGGTGCAGATCCTCGATGGCCTGCAAGAAGGCGATCACCTGTTGATCGGCCCGGTCGACGGGAGTGACGGCTGAATGCTGACGCCCCTGATCGACCTTTCGGACATCCGCAAAGCCTACGGCGGTGGCGACGCGCCTGAAGTTCACGTGTTGCGCGGCATCGACCTGTCGATCCATGCCGGTGAGTTCGTGGCGATTGTCGGCGCTTCCGGTTCCGGCAAATCGACGCTGATGAACATCCTCGGCTGCCTCGACCGCCCGACCTCGGGCGAATACTGCTTCGCCGGGGAAAACGTCGCCGCCCTGGACAGTGACGAGCTGGCCTGGCTGCGTCGCGAAGCCTTCGGTTTCGTGTTCCAGGGCTATCACCTGATTCCGTCGGGTTCGGCCCAGGAGAACGTCGAGATGCCGGCCATCTATGCCGGCACCCCCGCCGCCGAACGCCACGCCCGCGCCGCTGCCCTGCTCGACCGCCTCGGCCTGGCTTCGCGCACCGGCAACCGTCCGCATCAGCTCTCCGGCGGGCAACAGCAGCGGGTATCGATTGCCCGCGCGCTAATGAACGGCGGCCACATCATTCTCGCCGACGAGCCCACCGGCGCCCTCGACAGCCACAGCGGCGCCGAGGTCATGGCCTTGCTCGACGAACTGGCGAGCCAGGGTCACGTGGTGATCCTCATCACCCATGACCGCGAAGTGGCGGCCCGGGCCAAACGCATCATCGAGATCCGCGACGGCCTGATCATCAGCGACAGCGCCCACGACAACCCCGCCGCGCAAAATTCCGCCACCCCGGGTGCGCTGCAGGCCGTCGATCTGCGCAAGCGCCTGAGCGAAGGCGCCGAAGCCACTGGCGCCTGGAAAGGCGAACTGGTCGATGCCGTGCACGCAGCGTGGCGGGTGATGTGGATCAACAAGTTCCGCACCGCGCTGACCCTGCTCGGCATCATCATCGGTGTGGCCTCGGTGGTGGTGATGCTGGCCGTGGGCGAAGGCAGCAAGCGCCAGGTGATGGCGCAGATGGGCGCGTTCGGTTCCAACATCATTTACCTCAGCGGCTCGGCGCCCAACCCGCGCACGCCGATGGGCATCGTCACCCTGGATGATGTGGCGGCCATCGCCAGCCTGCCGCAAGTGACGCGGATCATGCCGGTGATTGGCCAGGAAGCCGGGGTGCGCTTTGGCAACCTCGACCATTTGAGTTATGTCGGCGGCAATGACACCAATTTCCCGACGATCTTCAACTGGCCAGTGGTCGAAGGCAGCTACTTCACCCACGCCGACGAACAAAACGCTGCGGCGGTCGCGGTGATCGGGCACAAGGTGCGGACCAAGCTGCTCAAGGACGTGGCCAACCCGATCGGCCAGTACATCCTGATCGAAAACGTGCCTTTCCAGGTGGTCGGCGTGCTCGCCGAAAAAGGCGCCAGCTCCGGCGACTCCGACAGCGACGACCGCATCACCATCCCCTACTCCGCCGCGAGCGTGCGCCTGTTCGGCACGCACAATCCGGAGTACATCGCCATCGCCGCCGCGGACGCGCGCAAGGTCAAGGAAACCGAAAAAGCCATCGAGCAACTGATGCTGCGCCTGCACGACGGCAAGCACGATTTCGAACTGACCAACAACGCGGCGATGATCCAGGCCGAGGCCCGCACGCAAAACACCCTGTCGCTGATGCTCGGCTCGATTGCGGCGATTTCGCTGCTGGTGGGCGGGATCGGCGTGATGAACATCATGCTCATGACCGTGCGCGAACGGACCCGCGAGATCGGCATCCGCATGGCCACCGGCGCCCGCCAGCGCGACATCCTGCGCCAGTTCCTCACCGAAGCGGTGATGCTCTCGGTGGTGGGCGGCCTCACCGGTATCGCCCTGGCGCTGATCGTCGGAGGCGTGCTGATTTTCAGCGAAGTGGCTGTCGCGTTCTCCCTGATAGCGGTGCTGGGCGCCTTCGGCTGCGCCCTGGTCACCGGTGTTGTTTTCGGCTACATGCCGGCCCGTAAAGCTGCCCGGCTCGACCCGGTCACGGCCCTTACCAGTGAATGATCGATTTATGAAGCCGTCACTCAGTTTGCTCACCCTGTGCCTGTTGCTCGGCGCCTGCGGCACTCCGGTGCAGCGCCCCGACAGCGGCATCCGGCCGCCGGCCGCCTGGCAATCGCCGCACACCGCAGGCGCCGCCCATGACAATCAGCAGTGGTGGAACCGCTTCGGCAGCCCGCAACTGGGTCGCCTGATCGAACAGGCACGGCTTGGCAGTTACGATCTGGCCGCGGCCATCGCGAGAGTGCGCCAGGCCCAGGCCGATACGGTGATTGCCGGCGGTTCGCAACTGCCGGAGGTCAAGGCCGGGGTCAACGCCAATCGCCAGAAACTGCTGCGCGGCAACGGCTACAGTCAGCTCGATGCCGACAGCGATAACGACGCCGTCGACTACTTCACGGCGAACCTTACCGCCAGCTACGAAATTGATTTCTGGGGTGGCCAGCGAGCCGGCCGCGACAGCGCGCAATTCAGCCTGAAAGCCAGCGAGTTCGATCAGGCCACCGTGGAATTGACCTTGCTCAGTGGCGTGGCCAACGGCTATGCGCAAACCTTGTCGTTGCAGGAGCAGAGCCGCATCGCCGAGTTGAACCTGGCCAACGCCCGGAGCGTGTTGAAACTGGTGCAGACCCGTTTCGATTCGGGCTCGGCCACGGCCCTTGAACTGGCCCAGCAAAAAAGCCTGGTGGCAGCGCAGCAACGCCAGCTGCCGCTGGTGCAGCAACAGGCCGAGGATGCGCGAATCAGCCTCGCCGCCCTGCTCGGCCGACCGGTTCAGGCGCTGTCGCTGGGTCAGGAACGCTTCGATCAACTGACCTGGCCCGCCATCGACGCCGGCGTGCCCAGCCAGTTGCTCAGCCGCCGCCCGGACATTGCCCGGGCCGAGGCGCAACTGGCCGCCGCCCAAGCCGACGTCACCGTCGCCCGTGCCGCGATGCTGCCGACCGTGACCCTCACCGCCGAAATCGGCTCCGGCGCCGACCGGGCCGACGATATTCTGCGCAGCCCCTTCTACAACCTCACCGCCGGACTGCTCGCGCCGGTGTTCAACAACGGCCGCCTCGGTGCCCAGCGCGACAAGGCCACGGCGCGCCAGGAAGAACTGCTGGAGACCTATCGCGGCGCGATCATCAATGGCTTCGCCGACGTCGAAAAAGCCCTCAACAGCATTCGCGGGCTGGATCAACAGCGCGGCTGGCAGAGTGAAGAACTGAGCCAGGCACAGACTGCGTTCAACATCGCGCAAAGCCGCTACCAGGCTGGGGCGGAGGATCTGCTGACAGTGCTGGAGACGCAGCGCACGCTGTATGCGGCGCAGGATTTGAATGTGCAACTGAGGTTGTCGCGCATGCAGGCGAGTATTGCGTTGTACAAGGCGTTGGGTGGGGGGTGGCAGGTTTTATAGATCTGGCATCTGTGAGGGCGCCATCGCGAGCTCGCTCCCACAGGGATCTTCAGCGGACATAAAACCTGCGTACAACCAGGATCAAATGTGGGAGCGGGCTTGCTCGCGAAGGGGCCAGTACATTCAACATCTATGTCGTCTGCCACACCGCCTTCGCGAGCAAGCCCGCTCCCACAGTGGATCTTCAGTGAACACAAAATCTGTGTACGGCCAAGATCAAGCCTGGCTCTGTTTAGCCTTCAGATTACGCGCATACCACGGCCGCTGCGGCACCTTGCGGAACAGGTCCTTCAGCTTCTTCTCGTCCTCACCAAAGGTGATGCGCAGCGCCAGCTTCATGGTTTCCGGGTCCATTTCCACTGACTTGCCCGCCTGCAACCCCGGCGTGGTGCTGCAGCCATGAGTGCCCGGACCGAGCCACGGGTCATCGATTTCCACCCAGCGCCCCGGCGCGAACCACTGCACGCCATTGACCTCCCGCCGACTGACCTGCCCCGGATGGAAGCGCTCGTGGGCGCGGAACCAGTCCTCGAGGCGATCATCGATCCAGCCGTGGAAATGCCAGAACATCGGGTTCACATGGGAGGAAAACGGGTCGCCGAGGAAGTCGTTTTCCGCGGCGAACCAGCGTGCGGAAAAATCCGATGGATCGCGGGCGAATGGCACTGGCTGACCGTTGGACGGATCGCGCGGCACCGAAGCCCAGCGCATGTGCAGCCAGTCGTGCAGGCCCAGTTCAACCTCCGAGCCGAATTGACCGAGGGTCAGCTTCGACAGGTAACGCGGGTCGCGGTACTGCGATTCCCAGACCTGGAAATTACTGTGATAGGTCTCGCTGGTCTTGATGTCGCTGACCCATTGCGTGTACTCGTCATCGTCCTCGGCCAGCCAGGTCGGCGGCAGCGCCGTGCCGTCGTGATTGTCGAAGTAACGCGCAAAACCGGGCCGGTCCCGCGCCAGTTCCGGCTGCGGCAACGGGAAGTGTGTCCAGGACGGCAAATCCTGCATCGACCGCGCCGTGCCGAGCATGTGCCGGTGCATGAAGAAAAAGTCCACGCCCGAACCGTTGCGATCCTTGCGCTCGCCCCGGGCATCGCGCTCCTGGTCCCGAGGGCCGGGTTGCCAGCCGAGCCCGCGCAAGGCGCCGCGCTGGTCTTCGGACAGCTTGTGCCACTTGTCCCGGGTGGCATGCCAGAGCTGGTGAAACAATCGGTGCTGCGGTGATACCAGCCAGGCGAGCAGGGTCGGATTGAGGCCGGCGCGCTCGCGGGCTTCGGGGAATACCCGTTTGACCGCGATGAAGCGATTGTCCTGGGCCGTCAGCATCAGCGGGCGATTGAGGTCCAACACGCGCCCACTGAGACTGCCGCTGCCGGCGTTACCGAAACCGGCCCAGACCTCGTCCAGGCTCATGTCGAATTCGTATTCGCAACAGCCGCTGGCGCCCAGCAATCGCCAACTCAGCTGCTTCGGGTTGGCCCCGGACAAATCGCCGAGCACCCGGTAACGAGGCTCTTCGGCAGAGCGCAAACGCTCGGCGGTGTCGAGGAAACCCACGACGCCGCGACCTTTGTGTCCGATGTCGATAAATACTTCCAGGCCTTCTCGCGGTAAGCCTTCGATACCGCCGTCACGACCGTCGAAACGAATCTGCCAGACCCCGCGCAAGGTATCGGCCAAGCGCTGACCGGCAACATCGGCCACGTCGAACGAGGCTTCGCCGGGGGTGATCGTCGGGTCCGGCCTGGTCAGTTCGCGATGCCCGTAATACACCGCCGGCACGGCGGCACCGGTGAGCGCCAGGCCCGCGAGGAACCATCGTCGAGAAATCGTCATTGCCCTACCTGTGTCAGCCATGGAGCAGGCTTTGTCCAAGCTAGAACGTTTGTTACCCGCATAAATTTAAAAGCTTCGCGAGCAAGCCCGCTCCCACATTGGAATGCGGTCACCTGTGGGAGCGGGCTTGCTCGCGAAGAGGCCGGTACAAACACCTAAATTATTCGATCAGCCATACGTTCCCCCCAGATAGCAAAGGCCCCCGCGCCTGATCCTCGACGGCGAACCTGACTGAGACGGCAATGACAAAACCACGTTCGAAAAAGGCTCTTTTCATCGGCCTGCCGCTGGCCCTGGCGATCAGCGCGGGCGCAGGCTTCGCGGCCTGGGATTACTGGTTCAAGGACAACCCCGGCTACCCGGTCAAGGTGATGAAACAGGCCGATCAACTGCAGGAGCGCATCCTCTCGTTCGACAGCCACATCACCGTGCCAATGGACTTCGGCACCGCCGGCAACGAAGTCGACAAGGACGGCGAAGGCCAGTTCGACCTGATCAAGACCGCGCGCGGGCGCCTGTCCGGGGCGGCGCTGACGATCTTCGGCTGGCCGGAAATCTGGAACGGCCCCAACGCGCCCCACCGCCCTACCGAAGGGTTCGTCGACGAGGCTCGCCTTGAGCAGGAAACCCGCTACAAGATCATCAGCGCCATGGTCCGTGACTTCCCTAACCAGGTGGCCATCGCCTATACCGCCGACGACTTCCGTCGCCTGCACGGCGAAGGCAAGTTCGCGATCTTCATCAGCATGCTCAACGCCTACCCGCTGGGCAATGACCTCAACGCCCTGAATACGTGGGCCGCGCGCGGCATGCGCATGTTCGGCTTCAGCTACGTGGGCAACAACGCCTGGGCCGACTCGTCGCGGCCGCTGCCATTTTTCAACGACTCGCGCGACGCCCTCGGCGGGCTGTCGGACATTGGCAAGCAAGCGGTGCAGCGCCTCAACGACCTGGGCGTGATCATCGATGTGTCGCAGATGTCGACCAAGGCCCTGGAGCAAGTCGCACAACTGAGCCGCACGCCGATGGTCGCCTCGCACTCGGCACCGCGTGCCCTGGTGGATATCCCACGCAACCTCAGCGATGCGGAAATGCAGCTGATCAAGAACAGCGGCGGCGTGGTGCAGATTGTCGCGTTCCCGACCTACATCCGCCCGCTGAGCCAGGCCACCCTGGACAAGCTCAACGCCCTGCGCGCGCGCTTCGACCTGCAACCGCTGCAAGGCCTGGAGATGGCCTTGATGCCGGGCGACCCGGTGATCACCGTCTGGCCCGAGCAACGCTTCGGCGAGTACGCCAGCCAGCTCTATTCGATCCTCGACGAAGAACCCAAGGCCTCCCTCAAGGACTACGGCGACGCGATCGATTACGCCGTGAAGAAAATCGGCATCGACCACGTCGGCATCAGTTCCGACTTCAACGACGGTGGCGGCCTCGACGGTTGGAAAGACGTCAGCGAGGCCCGCAACGTGACCGCCGAACTCATCAGCCGTGGCTACAGCGAGGCCGATATCGCCAAGCTCTGGGGCGGCAACTTCCTGCGGGTCTGGGACCAGGTGCAGAAGTCCTCCCGACCTGTGGTCCAGAACTGATTTTTTCCTTTTGCCAAAGCGAACCGAACCATGACCAACCGTCGTTCATTCCTCAAGCAAGCCGGCATTCTGGCGGCCGGCATTCCCCTGGCCTCGGCCGTCAGCTTGCCCGCACGGGCCGCAAGCCCGGCGCCGTTGCCCAGGGACAAATGGGACCAGTTGCGCCAACTGTTCACCCAGGACCCGAATTACCTGCACTTCGCCAACTTCCTCGTGACCTCGCACCCGCTGCCTGTGCGCGAGGCCATCGAAATGCATCGCCTGAACCTTGATCGCAACCCGGGCCTGGCCATGGACTGGCATCGCGGCGAAACCGAACGCCGCGAAGAAGACGTGCGCGTGTGGGCTGGCCGTTACCTGAAGGCCAAGCCGTCGCAGATCGCCCTCACCGGCAGCACCACCGAAGGCCTGGCGATGATCTACGCCGGCATCCACGTGCGCCCGGACCAGGAAATCCTCACCAGCGAACACGAGCACTACGCCGCCAACAGCGTGTTCGAATACCGCACCCAGAAGGACGGCACCCAGGTTCGCAAGATCAAATTGTTCGAAGACCCCTACAAGGTTTCGACCGCCGAAGTGCTGGCCTCGATCGAACGCAACATCCGCCCCGAAACCCGCGTACTGGGCATGACCTGGGTGCATTCCGGCAGCGGTGTGAAGTTGCCCATTGGCGAAATCGGCAAACTGGTGGAAGAGAAAAACCGTGGTCGCGCCGACAAGGACCGCATCCTCTACGTCATCGATGGCGTACACGGCTTCGGTGTGGAGAACGTCGACTTCCCGGACATGCACTGCGACTTTTTCATTGCCGGCACTCACAAATGGATGTTCGGCCCACGGGGCACCGGGATCATCTGTGCCCGTTCCGACGAGCTCAAGGACGTGACCCCGACCATCCCGACCTTCTCCGAAGCCACCCAATTTTCCACGGTGATGACCTATGGCGGCTACCACTCCTTCGAACACCGCTGGGCGCTGACCGAAGCCTTCAAATTGCACCTGGACCTGGGCAAGGCCGAGGTCGCGACACGCATCCATGACATCAACAGCTACCTGAAGAAGCGTTTGCAGCAGCACCCGTCGGTGGAGCTGGTCACGCCGCTGTCACCGGAGTATTCCGCCGGTTTCACCTTTTTCCGCATCAAGGACCGGGACTGCGAGGAAGTCGCCAATTACCTGATGGATCAGCGCGTGGTGTGTGACGCCGTGGACCGCGATGTCGGGCCGATCATTCGTGTATCGCCGGGGCTGCTCAATACCGAGGCGCACATCGACCGGTTGATGGAACTGATGGCGAGCAAGCTCTGACCCACCGATTTAAATGGACGAAAATTTTTTATGAAAAACACCCTGAAAAACCTCGGCGCCCTGATGCTGCTGGGGTTGCTCGGCAGCGCCGTGCCCGGCCTCGCCCAGGCCTACACGGCACCGCTGCCGGGCAAGGTCTTCAAGGATTGCCGTAATTGCCCGGAAATGGTGGTACTGCCCGCCGGCACCTTCACCATGGGCACCCCGGAAGACGAAGTCGGCCGCGAGCCCGATGAAGGCCCGATGCATGAAGTGACATTCGACAAGCCGTTTGCCATGAGCCGTTACCAGATCACCGCCGGCGAATGGAACCAATACATGCAGGAAACCGGTATTACCCTGCCCGATGGCGACACCCGCCCCGGCCGGGCATGCACCAACGGCAAACCGAGTTATCCCCAGGGCCCGCGCCAGCCGGCGGTGTGCATGAACTTTGCCGAAGTCAGCGCCTACGTCGCCTGGCTGTCACTGAAAACCGGCCAGCACTACCACATCGTCAGCGAGGCCCAACGCGAATACGCCGCCCGTGGCGGCTCGACGGGACCGTTCCCCTTCCCGTTCGACCCCGGCACCGAGTACAGCATCGCCACCCACGCCAACACCTACGGCCCGACCGATGGCTACAGCTACAGCTCGCCGGCCGGCAGCTATCCACCCAACGCCTTCGGCATGTACGACATGCATGGCAACGTCTATGAATGGATTGCCGACTGCTACCACCCGGACTACGTCGGCGCACCTACCGATGGCAGCGCCTGGACCGAACCGAACTGCGACACCCTGCGCATCCGTGGCAACGACTGGGGCGAAGCGCCGGTGTTTTCCCGCTCGGGCAACCGCAATGACATCGACCCGCAGACCCGTGGCGACTGGATCGGTTTCCGTGTCGTACGCGACCTGACACCCAACCTCTGACTCCATCCCCAACCC
>NZ_JAHBDR010000054.1:0-73722 GCF_019956575.1 Pseudomonas sp. A-R-19 | reverse complement strand
GGCGGTGTGTCAGTCAATATTGATGTCGACTGACACGGCCCCTTCGCGAGCAAGCCCGCTCCCACAGGTCCTGCGGCTGTTGCACAAGGAAATCACCATGAATGCCATCGTCGATTCGGCCGGTAAAAACCCGGCCAAAGTAGAGGTCGGCACCAAACTGCGCGGCGCGGACAAGGTTGCGCGGATTCCGGTGAAGATCATTCCCACGGATGAACTCCCGCGCAAACCCGACTGGATTCGCGTGCGCATGCCGATCTCTCCCGAGGTCGACCGGATCAAGCAGCTCTTGCGCAAGCACAAGCTGCACAGCGTCTGTGAAGAAGCCTCGTGCCCGAACCTCGGTGAGTGTTTTTCCGGTGGCACCGCGACCTTCATGATCATGGGCGACATCTGCACTCGGCGCTGTCCGTTCTGCGATGTCGGCCATGGCCGGCCCAAGCCGCTGGACACCAACGAGCCGCTGAACCTGGCCGTGGCCATCGCCGAACTGCGCCTGAAGTACGTGGTGATCACCTCGGTGGACCGCGATGATTTGCGCGACGGTGGTGCCCAACACTTTGTCGATTGCCTGCGCGAGATTCGCAAACTGTCCCCTGGCATTCAACTGGAAACCCTGGTGCCGGATTATCGCGGACGCATGGACGTGGCCCTGGCGATCACCGCCAATGAGCCACCGGATGTGTTCAACCACAACCTGGAAACCGTACCGCGCCTGTACAAGGCCGCGCGGCCGGGGTCGGACTTCGAGTGGTCGCTGGACCTGCTGCAGAAATTCAAGCAAGCGGTGCCCCATGTGCCGACCAAATCCGGCCTGATGCTGGGCCTTGGCGAAACCGACGAGGAAGTCATCGAGGTCATGCAGCGCATGCGCGAGCACGACATCGACATGCTGACCCTCGGCCAATACCTACAACCCTCGCGCAGCCACTTGCCGGTGCAGCGCTTCGTGCACCCGGACACCTTTGCCTGGTTCGCCGAAGAAGGCACGCGCATGGGCTTCAAGAACGTCGCGTCCGGGCCGCTGGTGCGTTCGTCGTATCACGCCGATCAACAACTTCATGGAGGTACGGACGGTTTCAAGCCATGATGGAATGACTGGTCATGCATGGAGCCGTTTCCGATGTCGCGTTTACCCTGTCTGTTGTTGCTGTGCCTGAGCCTTGCCCTGCCGTGCATGGCCGACGAGTCTAAACCCGGGCACATGGTGTATGTGCGCAACGTCGACCCGGGCATCGAACAGGACATCCGCTACGCCAGCGCGCACAACTTCACCGGGCATCCGCTCGACGGCTACCAGGCGGCGGAGTGCCTGCTGTCGGAGGACGCTGCAAAGGCATTGGCCCGAGTGCAAAGCTCACTGAAAGCCGAAGGCTATGGCTTGAAGGTGTTCGACTGCTATCGACCCAAGCGTGCGGTGGCGGACATGGGCCGCTTCGCCACCGAACCTGGCGACCCGCTGAAGACCGAGTTCTATCCACGGGTCGACAAGCAGGACTTCTGGCGCCTGGGTTATGTGGCCCGGGTGTCCAATCATTCCCGGGGCAACACCGTCGACCTGACCCTGACCGGCCCCGACGCGCTGCCCGCCGACACTTGGACGCCTTCGGTCAAACCGGTGGATTGCACGGCACCTTATGGCGAGCGCTGGCACGACGGCGCCCTCGACATGGGCACCGGTTTCGATTGTTTTGATGAGCGGGCCCACACCGACTCGACGCTGATCAACGCCAAGGCCAACGCCCATCGCCAGCGCCTGACCAGTGCCATGGCCAAGGAAGGCTTTGTGGGGTATTCGGCCGAGTGGTGGCACTTCACGTACAGCGGGAATCCGCCGAAGCCGGACGTCATGGATTTCCCCATCACGCCGTTGGCGCCATGAACATTTTGCTCAAGGCCCTGTTGATGGCGTTTTTTCCGTTGGCCGCAATGGCCCAGGGACTCGACGGCAGCGAGCAACTGATCGTGGTCACCAGCAACAACTGGGATGACATCCAGGGTACTGCCCAGCGTTATGAACGGCGCGGCAGGACCTTTGAAAAGTTCGAAGCGCCCTTTGCAGTGGTGCTCGGCAAGAACGGCATGGGCTGGGGCAAGGGGCTACTCGATACCGGGCAACCTGAAGGACCGGTCAAACAGGAGGGCGATGGCAAGGCGCCGGCTGGAATGTTCAAGCTGGGCACGGCGTTTGGCTACGCGCCTTCGGCCGAAACCCGCCTACCCTATCTGTCGCTGACACCGACCATCGAATGCGTGGATGACAGCCAATCCACGCGTTACAACGAACTGGTCGACGGATCAGTCGTCGACAAAGACTGGAGCAGTTCCGAACGGATGCGCCGCTCGGATGAGCTGTACCGCCAAGGCATCTTCATCCAGCACAACACTCCGGCCTCTCCCGCTGCCGGCTCGTGCATTTTCTTCCACATCTGGCGCGGCCCCACCGCGCCGACCCGGGGCTGTACGGCCATGGACCCGGCGGATATCGCGCGGTTGTTCGATTGGCTGGACCCGGGCAAATCCCCGGTGCTGGTGCAACTGCCGCAAGCGCAGTACGAGCGATTGCGTGAGCGTTGGAAACTGCCTGAACGCTAACCCTGTGGCGAGGGGGCTTGCCCCCGTTGGGCTGCGAAGCGGCCCCAAAAGATGGGACTGCTGCGCAGTCCAACGGGGGCAAGCCCCCTCGCCACAAAAGCCCCTTGCCACAAAAGTTCCCTCGCCACAAATGCGGGGGTTAACCCCGCTCAACCACCACGCCACTCATCGACGGCTTGGCCAGTGCGTAATAAATCACCCCCGGCACCAACAGCCCGACAATCCATGAAATATCCACGCCGCCCAGTTGCGCAACCATCGGCCCGGAGTAGAAATGGGTGTCGACAAAGGGCAGCTGGATCAACACGCCGATCACATAGACGCTGATCCCCAGCGCGTTCCAGCGACCGTAGCGGCCGTTCGGGTCGGACAGCGCCGGAACGTCGTAACGCTCCTTGTTGATGAAGTAGTAATCCACCAGGTTGATCGCGCTCCACGGGGTGAAGAACGTCAGCAAAAACAGGATGAAGTACTTGAACGAGTTCAGGAACGAGTACTGCCCCAGCAACGCCAGTGCGGTGGATGCCGCGACGATCAGCAGCACAAACAGCATGCGCTGGCGGGCGGTGATTTCCAGGCGCCGGCGAAAGCCGCTGATGATGGTGGCGATGCACATGAAACTGCCGTAGGCATTGAGAGTGGACACCGTGACCTTGCCGAACACAATGCTCAGGTACAGCAAGGACGCGATCACACCGCTACTGCCCAGGCCGACAATGGTCGCCACTTCGTGCCCACGAAAATTCGCCCCTGCAAGTGCGGCGGCAAACACCCCCAGCACCATCGAAGTCTGAGCCCCCAACACCGTGCCGAGACCGACGGCGGCGAAAGTTTTCCACGACGAAGTCTTGCTCGGCAGGTAGCGCGAGTAGTCCGCTACGTAGGGGCCGAAAGCGATCTGCCAGGACGCCGAGAGCGACACCGCCAGCAGGAAGGTGCTCCAGCCAAAATGCCGGTTATCGAGCAGCAGGCCGATGTCGTTGAGGGTCATCAACCGGGTGAACAGGTAAGCGAAGGCGATGATACCCAGCACGCTGGCCACCCGTCCGACCAGGTGAATCACCCGATAACCGAAGATCGTCAGGAACGCGATACATGCGGCGAAAATCAGGATGCCGGCGCTGTCGCTGACACTGATCAACTGCGCAATCGCCTGGCCCGACAGCACCGCGCCGGTGGCGCTGAAACCCAGGTACATCAGGCACACCAGGACAATCGGGATTGCCGCGCCATACACCCCGAACTGCACTCGGCTGGAGATCATCTGCGGCAACCCAAGCTTCGGCCCTTGTGCCGCGTGCAGCGCCACCACGGCACCGCCGAGCACTTGCCCGATCAGCAAGCCGATCAGCGACCAGAACACATCGCCGCCCAGTACCACGGCGAGGGCGCCGGTAACGATGGCGGTGATCTGCAGGTTGGCGCCGAGCCACAAGGTGAACTGGCTATAGAGACTGCCGTGTCGCTCAGACTCAGGAATGAAATCGATCGAGCGGGTCTCGATCAGGGGACTGCGTTGCGCACTCATGGCGGCGTTTCCTTTGTGGAACTGTTTTTATTGTCAGGGACGGAAATCAAAAGGTCTTGGTTGCGCTGGCTACAACCGTCGCCGAGCAGAGGTCGTCATAGCCGTACCAACTGCTGCACTCGCTTTTCGACAAATCGGTGTCGACGTAGCTCAGGCCCCAGGTCACGCCGACGAAGTCGCGGGTCAGCTTGGCTTCCCACTCGTAGTAAGACTCACGGCTATCGCCATTGGCGGACCAGAACGCGGGGTCATTCACATCGTTGCGGCCAAAGCGCAGGTCCAGGCCGACTTCGGCCGGCAAAGCGATTTTGTAGCCCACGTAGGTGTAAAGGGTGTCCTGGTCTTCGCCGAAAACGTTCGGCGTGTCCTTGGAGTAATAGGCACCCAGCTTCACGCCGTACAGGTCGAGGACGGCGTAGATTTCGCTGAGGTTGAATTCGGAGTTTTTCGGGTAGTCGTACTTGATGTAGCCCAGGTCCAGGCTGATGGCGTCCGTGGCCTGCCAGTAGTAACCGGCGTAGTACTCAAGCTCCTGCCGGGTGTCGAAGCCGCCGCCGAAGTCGACGTTGGAGGTCCAGGCGCCGATGTACAGGCCGCTGCTGTGCAAAAGCGTTGCGCCGCCCTGCACCGCCGGATCCCCCAGGGTTTGCGAGATGCCCCGGGTACGGTAGTCGCTGACGACGCCCAGGGTCATCTCCAGGCTGAAATCATCGTTGAGGACCAGGGCCTGGCTGGTCAGGGGGGCCAGTGCGAGTGCTGCGAGGGTCAATGCTGAAAGTGCGTTCATACAGTTCTCTTGTTGTTATGGCGTACGGGGGAATTTCAGGCATGGCGATGCCACACCCCTCGCGTTACGAGGGGCTGGCGGTTTTCAAGTGTGTCGGGTGTACGCAGGTCAGGACGCGGGGGCGTAGACCTGCTTGCCGGCGAAGAAGGTGTTCAGCACTTTGGTTTCGAACAGGTCGTCATCGCTGACCTTGAACACATCGCGGTCGAGGATGATCAGGTCAGCCTGCTTGCCCGGTGCCAGCGAACCGATCTGCTTCTCCAGGCGCAGGGTTTTCGCCGCGTTGAGGGTGTAGGCGTAGAACATGGTCTGGCGGTCGATGCTTTCCTTGGCATTGAGCACGCCCAACGGACCTTTGCGCGTGCTTGCCTGGGCAATGGCGTTGAACGGGTTGGCGCTCGACACCGGCCAGTCGCTGCCACCGGCAATCGTCGCGCCGGCGTTATGCAAGGACCGCGCGGGATACTGGTAACCGTAGGCGAAGGCGCTGATGTAAGGCTTGACCAGCTCGACGGTGTAGGACTCGCCGGTGGCCCACAGCAGTTGCATCGAAGCGATCACGCCCAGTTCCTTGAAGCGCGGAAACTCCTTGGGGTTGACCAACTGCAAGTGCGCGATGCTGTGTGGCACGGGCGTCGGGCTGAGCTTGCGCGCATACGCCACGCCATTGAGCGCTTCACGCACCGCGCGGTCGCCGACGGCGTGCATGTGCACGATCCAGCCGCGTTTTTCCGCCGCCACCACCAGTTCGCCGAAGTGCGCCGGGTCGGTCAGCAACTGACCATTTTTATGGCTGTTCTTGAACGGCACGATGACCGCAGCAGTTTGCCCCGGGAATTCGAGGATGCCGTCGACAAACACCTTGATGCCGGGGAACGTCAGGTTAGGCACGCCTTCGAACTGCTTCATCACCGTGGCGATCACTTCCAGGTCGGCGGGTTTGCTCTTCGGGTTGGTGACCATCAACGCGGCGACGTGGGCACTGAGTTCGCCGTTCTGCGCCAACGCCTTGTAGAGCGGCAGCACGCCGACACTTTCCGCGGTGGCATGGAAATCGAACAGCGAATCTTCACTGCCGCCGTTCGCCGCCGCGTCCATCCAGGCGGTGACGCCGAATTGATTGTTGATCTTCACCGCCTCGCGAGCGGCCTTGAGCATGGTCTCCGGGCTGGGCGCCGGAATACCGTTGCGCACTACGTCCCAGCGGGATTCGGCAAAGTAGCCGTTAGGGGTGAAGTCCGCTTCATGGCCGATGTAGCCGCGTTCTTTCTCCGGCAGGCTTTTCACCAGTGCCGCGTCGATGTTCAGGCGCTTGAGCATCGCGTTGTTGGCCCAACCGGTGTGGCCGTCGATGCCGCTGAAGACGATGGGCTGATCAGCCCAACGGCCCTGATTGAACACCTTGCCCAGCTCACGGCTTTTCTCCCAGTAGGCCGAACTGACCCCGGCCACGCTGATCACATCACCGGAGCGGGCACGCCCGGCCTTGTCCTCTTCGATCAACCATTGCTCCAGTTCCGGCAAGGGTTTGACCTCGTCCAGCAGGTTGGCCTTCATGCTGTCGAACGCACCCACCACCGGGTGGCTGTGGGTGTCGATCATGCCTGGCATCAACACTTTGCCCGCCAGGTCGATGCGCTGGGTCTTGGCGTCGGCCAGGGCATTGATTTCGGCATCGCTGCCCACTTTCAGAATCTTGCCGTCTTGCACCGCAACAGCCTGCACCAGCGCCTGGCCGGGTTCGGCGGTGAACACTTTGCCGTTGAACAACACTAGGTCAGCGGCGGCCATCGCTTGTACCGAGGACAATGCCAGCGCGGCGGCCAACAGGTTTGGAATGAATCGCATCGGAACGCTCTCTCGTTTTTATTGGGCGGATCGGGAAGTGACAACCTGGGAAACAACCTGTGGCGCCAGTCCGAGGAACGGTGCCTTGGCCCACACGACCTTGCCGCCGACCAGCGTCAGCAGCACGTCATTGCGGCCCAGTTCCTCCTCGGGCACCTGCATGAAGTTCTTGTCGAGCACGATCAGGTCAGCCAACTTGCCGACTTCGATCGAGCCCAGCACCGCTTCCAGCTTCAACTGTTCGGCGGAATTTAAGGTGATGCTGCGCAGCACTTCGGCTCGCGACAGCGCCGGATCGCTGTTGAGTCGCCCGGCGTACTTGGGCCCATAGCTGTGCGGATTGGTCGGATCGCCGGAACGGGTGACGCCGACTTTCAAGGCCAGGAACTCATCCAGCGGATCGACCGGCCAGTCGCTGCCAAACGCCACGCGGCCGCCGGCATGGGCGATGCTGCCCGAGGGTTCCATGCGCTCGAATCGTTCGGCACCCAGGTGATCACTGGTGCCGTCGACCGTGGACGGGGCCTGCTGCGCCCACTGGAATGACATGGTGGCGGTGACGTCCAGTGCCTTGAAGCGTGAATAGTCGGCAGGGTCCACTGACTCGGCGTGCGCGATGGCCGGGCGGAAATCCGTACCGGGCAGTTCCTTGCGCACATAGGCGACGCTGTCCAGTGCATCGCGCACCGCGCGCTCGCCGGTGGCGTGCAGGTGCGGATCGAGACCGGCCTTGACCGCTTGCAGCACCAGCGGATTGAGCACCTGCGGCGGGAAGTACAGCTCACCCAGATTCTTGCCCGGCGTCCACTTCGGCGCCTTGTCGGTGCCGCTGTTGTGCAGGTACGGGGTCAACATGGCACCGGTGTCCGCCGGGGCATTGATGATGCCATCCATGAACAGTTTGACGTGGCGCATGTTCACGCCCGGCGCGGTTTTCACTTCGCCCTGGTCGTAGGTGCTGGCCAGGGCCTTGGCCTCGGCGATGGTTTTCACCGGGTCGGCGGCAGCGGCGGCCGGGTCCAGCTTGATCGCCAGCAAGGCCCGGGCGGTCAGCTCACCGGATTTCTGCAGGCTGGTGAAGGCCTTGCCGTTTTCCGGGCCGGACATTGCATCGAAGAAACTGGTGATGCCTTGCTGGCGCATGGCGTCGAGGGCCGCTCGCATCTGGTTGAGTTTTTCCGCGTCGGTCGCCGGCGGCACCACGGCGGCCAGCGATTCGGCGGCGCCGTCTTCACAGATACCGTTCGGGTTGCCGGCACTGTCGCGGCGGTATTTGCCGTCTTCGGGGTCGGCGGTGTTCTTGTTGATGCCGGCCAGTTCCAGGCCGCGGGAGTTGGTCAGCACGGTGTGGAAGTCGGTGGAGCGCACCTGGATCGGACGCTGGGTCTTGAGCGCGTCGAGGGTCGACTTGTCGGCATCGCCGTCGAGCCCGGTCATGCCCATGCGATCCCAGCTGCCGACTTCCAGCCAGACGTCCGGGCCCTTGTCCTTCTCGGCATCGAGGCAGGCCTGGATACTTGCCTGAAACTGCGCGCGGGTCATGGTCTGGTATTTCAGGTCGCACAAGGTCATGGCGCGACCGCCATCCCCCGGGTGCATGTGTGCATCGACGAAGCCCGGCATCAGCATGCGCCCGGCCAGGTCGATCAGTTGTGTCTGCTTGCCGATGTAGCCGTCGACCCCGGCATCGCTGCCGACATAGACGATCTTGCCGCCCGAAATGGCGATGGCCTGCTGCACGGAATTCTGGCCATCGACCGTGTAGACGTAGCCATTGCGCATGACCGTGTCGGCGGGTGTCGCCGCCAACGCCATGGCGGAAAATGTCGTGGTCGCCGCCATGGCGACAAAAAGCCTGGAAAGTATCAAATGCCTCACCCCTGTTCTTATTGTTTTGAAGCGGCCCGAACGGCTGCACAAGCCCTTGTATAGACAGGGCCTACCCTATAGGGCGCAGCGTTCAAATGGACCTCTGCAAATGAGGAGGGGTAAGGCAAATAATTGAAACGGCTGGGATTAATCCCGGCGCACGGACTCCGCCGGCACGCCCGGCGAACGCAGGACCGAGCCCAGTTCCACCTTGCTTTTCACGCCGAGCTGCAAGTAGCAATTGCGCAGGTAGGTGCGCACGGTAGACGGGCTCAAGGCGAGCATCCGGGCGATTTCCTTGTAGGAGTGGCCAGCGGCGAACAGCATCGCCGCCGTGCGCTCCCGAGGTGCCAGGCCGTCGCCGCCCGAGGGGGCTTCGAGGGACAGGATGACGTGTTCGGCGTTGGGGCTCAGGGTCAGGGCGCAGCGGCCCAGACGGATCACGCAGGGGGCCTTGGACAATTGCGCGATCACCTCGGGCGGCAGCGTGGAACCGCTCCAGCCGGGCAGTTCGCGCTGGATGGCGACGCACAACCTGGCCCCCACATAGAGCAGACTGCCGTCCATGCGCGCGACGCCAAAATCACTCGCGCCGTTTTCGCTGTCGAAGCGAATCATGTCCTGCACCTGAAACCGCCACAGCTGGAACAGGTGATCGCAGAACGCCAAGAACAGCTCGGCTTCGTTTTCCTCGAACGCCTGTTCATCCTCACCCCGGTAGAGGCAGACGAAAAACATCAGTCCGCTTTCGGGCAATTCGTAGGTGATGCTCATCAAGTGATAGAGATCGTAGCGCCGGGCGAAATCGTTGACTGCCTCGCAAGGGTCGGTGAACCCCTTGTCGCGCACCACCTCACCGGGACGATTGAGCGTGGCGTAGGAGAACTGATCGTTGGCCGCCACCGGATGCCAGTCGGCGGCAAAGGACTCAGGAAGATTGATGCTGCCATGCATCCAGCTTTGCATGGGCACTTCAGGACCTGGTGCAGACATTTCGCCCCACCAGGCAGATGCGAAGGGCACCAGTTGACCGAATGCCTGCAGACCATCGGCGATGAACCGCGACGCCCCGCTCTCCCGCGCCAGCCGCCCAAGGTGCAATACGCAATGATTGAACTCCTTGAGCGTGGCCATCGTCGCGTTACCGCCGACTTTATTTTCCTCCCCCATCATTGCGATCCCGTTCACTGCATGGCCTTTCGTTTCGACGATGCCATAGGCCCGTGACGGGCGTCCAGCAGGCAATGACATCAACGGTTACAAAGTGCTGTTCATCCCATACAACCGGGGCCTGCGGTCTTCATGCAGGTCGTTGCGGGCACTGATGCGCTTGTTGCGCGCCTCGGCCAGGTTCAGCGTGGCCAGCAACATCTGTTCGCCGCCCTGCTCCGCCGGCCCGGCCAACGGGTAGCCGTCGGCATCGACAATGACTGAGCCCTGGACCCAGCCGACACCGCGTTCATGGCCATAGCGATCACAAGCCGCAATGAACATGCGGTTGACCGAGGCATTGGCCTGCACCCGCAGCACTTCGGCCGGGCGTTCGGTCTGCGGCCGCGGACCGTCGGGCCAATTGACCGGAGCACACAGCAGATCGGCCCCGGCCAGAGCCGGTAGACGCACCCACTCGGGGAACTCCAGGTCGTAGCAAATCAGCATGCCGAGACGTCCGTGCACTGTCTCGACCACCGGCGGTGGTGCATCGCCGGCGGTGAAGATGTCCTTCTCGGCATCCCACAGATGCACCTTGCGGTACACCGCGCGCAGGCCATTGGCGTCGATCATCGCCGCGCTGTTGGCCAGTTCATCATCGGGCAGGCGCTCGCAGAAACCGCCGACGATCAACAGGTTCAGCTCACGGGCCAGGGCCTGCCACAATTGCAGGGTCGGGCCGTCAGCGGTTTCCGCCAGGCTCAGCGCCTCAACGCGGTCGGCAAACAGATAGCCGCTCTGCACCAGCTCGGGCAACACCACGACTTGAACGCCCTGCAAGGCTGCCTGGCGAATCGCGCGTTCGGTGAGCGTGCGGTTGTAGGCCAGGTCGCCGATTTTCGGTGCCAGTTGGCAGCAGGCGACCACGGTATTTTTTACGCTGTTCAACGCCCTGCCTCCGCAGATGAATGGGTCATGGCGACGATGTCGCTTTCAGTCAGCGCATCGATCACCCGGCGTTCGGCAGCCAGATCGATCGAGCGGCTGAGCAGGTAGTAGGTCAGCCCCGAGACCACCAGGCCCACCAGCCAGGCGATGTCCACGCCTTCGAGCATCCGCGCCAGTGGCCCGACGAAAACCTCTTTGCCGGCGGCGGCATCGAAGATGTAGAAGAACGGCACCATCGCGGCAAAGCCGATCAGGTACGAAACGATGCCGCGAAATTGCCAGGCGCCGTAGATGCCTTTCGGCGTGAAGAAATGCGGGATCGCATAACGGCCCTTGCGCACGAAGAAGTAGTCCACCAGGTTGACGGCGGTCCACGGCACGAGGAAGTACAGCAACAACACCAGGAAGGTGTTCAACAACGCGATGCCGTCACCTTTGATCGACAGCACGCAGGTCAACAGGATGACGCTGATCACGCTGATCGACAGCACCCGGGCACGCGGTGTCGGGGTAATTTTCCTGATCGAGTCGACTCCGGTCAGCAGCGTCAGCATGGCGCTGTAGGTGTTGAGCGCGATGATCGGCAGGAAACCCGCCACCGAGACAATCACCAGCAGATTGCCCAGCCCCGGCACCATCGAGGAGCCGACCTGATTCAATGCCACCAGCGCATCCGCCGCTTTCAGCTCCTGGGCCAGCCAAGCGCCGAGGCCGATCATCCAGCTGCCGGACAACGAAGCGCCGATGAACACCGCCGCGATCAGTTTCGGTCGGCTGGTGTTTTTCGGCAGGTAGCGGGAATAGTCAGACACATAGGGCGCATAGGAAATGTTGTAGCTGGCACCGATGGCGAACAGCGTGGCGAAGGCCACCCAGCTGAAGCCCAGGTCGGTCGCCGGGGTGACGCCTTCGGAACCTGCGCCGAACATCAGGGCGATGGTCACCAGGGCATACAGCGGCAAGGTCGCCAGCAAAGCCCACTTGAAGGCCTTGTGCATCAGGTCGTGGCCGTAGATCGACAACAGCGCGCCAACCAGCACTACGGCCACGGCGACGATGGTCGGGTCGATGCCGAACACATGCTCAAGGCCGTTCATGATCAACGAGATGTTGACCACGTTGAAGCCGACGAACACAAACATCGTCGCCATCAGCGCCAGGATCACCCCCCGATAGCCGAACTGGGCACGGGACTGGATCATCTGCGGCAGGCCCATTTCCGGACCCTGGGAGCCATGGAACGCCATGAAGATGGTGCCGAACATGATGCCCAGGGCACCGGCGAGCAGGGTCCACAGCGCCGACAAGCCCAGGCTCGGACCGACAAAGCCGATGGAGATGGTGAAGAAGTGGAAATTGCCGAGGAACCAGAATGGCCCCTGGCTGCTGAGTTTGGCGTGACGTTCGTTTTCCGGAATGTAATCGATGGAGTGGCCTTCGATGGCCAACCCGCCGCTCGCCTCGGCGGCGTGCGCAGACACTGGGGAACCTGACATACGATTGTTCCTATGCTGTTGTTTGTTGTTTTTGTGGGTACAGCGCTCGCTACGACGTCCAGATCGGGTGAAACTCCAGAAAAATCTGACGATGACGCTGGTTTCACGGCAATGTAGGGCGTGAGTCCGGGCAATAAAATATCGCAAGCACACTGTTCACATAGATCCGCATCTATGTAAGCGAGAATCGGGAGCCCCCATGCTGGGAACTGTAACGGAGCTGGATCTGCGTCTGATCCGGGTATTTCTGACCGTCGTCGAAGCGGGCGGCATCTCGGCGGCGCAAACCGCCCTCAACACCACGCAACCCACCATCAGCGCGCAATTGGCGACGCTGGAAGCCCGGGTCGGTTTCCGCTTGTGCGAGCGCGGGCGCGGCGGGTTTGCGGTGACGCCCAAAGGTACGCAGTTCATCGACGCGGCCCGACGCTTACTGGCGGCGGCCGAGGGTTTTCGGGTCGAGGTGCAGCACATCAATCGCAAGGTCTCGGGCAGTATCAACATCGGCCTGCTGGGGCAAATCGATCCGGTGGCGAACAAGAAAATCGGCCAGGCCATTGCCCGTTTACGGGCGCGGCACGAGGGGCTGTACTTCCATTTCACCGAACTGTCGTCGTCCCTGCTGGAAGAAAAAATCATCAACGGCCATATCGACCTGGCCATCGGTTACTTCTGGCACCGCTTGCCCAACATCGATTATTTCCCGCTGTTCCCGGAAACCCAGATTGCCTATTGCGCGCCTTCGCATCCGCTGTTCGACCAGGTCGGCGCGCTGACCCGCGAAGATGTCAGCGGGTTTGACTGGGTCTGGCCGAGCCATCCGCTGCCGGAAATGCCGGCCCCCACGTCGATCGAGCGCCTGACCGTGCTCACCGACAGCATGGACGGCGCCGCCATGCTGATCCTGTCGGGCCAGCACCTGGGGTTTCTGCCACAGCACTACGCAACCCGGCATGAACAGTTGGGGCAATTGCACCCGCTGAATCCGGATCTGCTGCGTTATGAGGTTCGTTTTCATGCGGCGGTGCGGCATTCATCTCGACAGAAGGATCTGGTGAGTGCGTTCCTGAACGAACTGATCGAGATTTTCGGACCGACGTAGTCAAGCAGTCGCCAAGAGGTGTGCTCAACGCTGGCTCAATCGCTATATAGTTTTGTATATTGCGAAACTTATTTTTCCCCAGATAGCCCCATGAGCCGTATCCGCCAGCACAATCTGCACCTCATCCTGCAAGCCGCCAGTGCCGAATTCGCCGCCAAAGGCTTCGACGGCACGCAAACCCGCGACATCGCATTGCGTGCCGGGGTGCCGAAAGCCAATCTGTATTACTACTTCCAGACCAAGGAAAACCTCTACGCCCAGGTGCTGCTCGGCTTCGTCCAGCCATTGCTGGATGCGTCAGCGGTGCTGCGCGAGAGCGACGACCCGGTAGCAGGGTTGCAGGCCTACATCACCGCCCGTATCCGCATCGCCCGGGAGCATCCGCACATTGCCAAGGTGTTCAGCGGCGAGTTGCTGCTGGGGGGCAAACAGTTGCCCGAGGAATGCCGCGACCTGCTGTACGCCGAGGCCCGGCGCAACGTCGAATGCCTGAGCGGCTGGATCGACCGGGGCCTGATCGCACCGGTCGACCCACAGCACCTGATGCTGTTCATCTGGTCGGCGACCCGCACCTACACCAATCTGGGCTGGCAGATGGCGCACATAACCGGGCGCGAGACACCGCAGGATGAGGACTACGCCAATGCGGCGGCGACCATTACCCGGCTGGTGCTGGGCGGCGTGGTGCCGGTTGCGGTCACCTGTAGGAGCGAGCTTGCTCGCGATGGTCGCGAACAATGGCACGTGTTTTCTGGATAAAACGCGTTGCTCTCAGGTTTTTCGCGAGCGAGCTCGCTCCTACAGGGGAATGTGGTGGGTTCAGAAGTGGATGTCCTTGGCCGGCATCACATCGATCCGCGCCACGGAACCGGTCAGGTGCGCCAGATCCTTGTTGTGCTCGGTGATGATGTCTTCGGCGGTCTGGCTGCCGTTGTCGACGGTGGAATGTGCGTCGTCCGCCAGCACCACGTCGTAGCCCAGTTTCAGGGCCTGGCGCACGGTGGCGTTGACGCAGTAATCGGTCTGCAGGCCGCAGATGACCAGGCGCTCGAAGTCTTGCTCCGGCAACAGTTTTTGCAGGTTGGTCTTGTAGAACGAATCCGGGGTGGTCTTGCGCACGCGATGATCCGTGGCCGAGGTTTGCAGCCCTTCGGCCAGTTGCCAGCCGGCAGTGTCATGCGCCAGCGGACTGCCCGTTTCTTCGTGCTGGATCAGCACCACGGGAACTTCGGCCTTGCGGGCCCGGGCCGAGAGATCGTTGATCGTATCGATAACCCGTCCAATCTCGAAACACTCGTACTCACCGGAACACAAGGCCTGTTGGACATCGATGATTAACAACGCAGTGGTCATGATTTCCTTCCTTGAAATGTCGAGGGGTCAGGGGACGAACATAAGCCCGTCCCCCGCCGGATACAACCCTCAATAACCCAGCGACAAGCCGGTATTGCGCCGCGGGTCGTTCGCCCCGTAGAAACGGTTCTTGCCGACCGGTTTGCCACCCAGGGACGGCGCGCCGACCAGGATCGCCGCCAGATGGTTGGCATCCTGGGGACCGGCGAACTTGTGGCCCCAGCTTTCGAGGATCTTCACCGTATCCGGGCTGGTGGTGAAGGCTTCCAGGTTGGTTTCCTCCGGCAGCCACTGCTGGTGGAAACGCGGCGCGTCGACCGCTTCCTGGATGTTCATGCCGTAATCGATCACGTTGAGCATGGTCAGCAAGGTCGCGGTGATGATGCGGCTGCCACCTGGCGTACCGACCACCATCACCACCTTGCCGTCCTTGGTGACGATGGTCGGGCTCATGGACGACAGCGGTGCCTTGCCGGGTGCGATGGCGTTGGCTTCGCCCTGTACCAGGCCGTACATGTTCGGCACGCCGATTTTCGAGGTGAAGTCGTCCATTTCATCGTTGAGGATGACCCCGGTCTTGCTCGCCATCACGCCGGCACCGAACCAGTCGTTGAGGGTGTAGGTCACCGACACCGCGTTGCCCCACTTGTCGACGATGGAGTAATGCGTGGTGTTGTTGCCTTCATGGGGCGCTACACCGGGCTTGAGTTCGCTGGATACCGCGGCTTTTTGTGGATTGATCGCTTCGCGCAACTTGGTCGCGTAGTTTTTATCCAGCAGGTGGGCGATCGGGTTCTTCACGAAATCCGGGTCGCCCAGGTAGCTGTTGCGGTCCACATAGGCGTGGCGCATCGCCTCGATCTGATAGTGCATGCCCTGGGCCGAGTGATAGCCCAGGTCCTTCATCGGATAGCCTTCGAGGATGTTCATGATCTCGCAGATCACCACGCCGCCTGAGCTCGGTGGCGGCGCCGAGACCACGTGATAACCACGGTAGTCGCACTCGATGGGCGCCAGTTCGCGGGTCTTGTATTTGTCGAGGTCGGCCTGGGTGATGATGCCCTTGTTGGCCTGGCTGGAGGTGACGATGGCATCGGCCACCCAACCTTTATAGAAACCGTCGGCGCCCTTCTCGGAGATTTCCCGCAAGGTCTTGCTCAGGTCCTTTTGCACCAGTTTCTGGCCGACCTGCATCGGCTCGCCGTTGCTCAAGAAGATCGAGCCGGAATCCTTGATGTCCTTCTTGAACACGTCGGTGGCGTAGTCCAGCAGATCGACATCGCCCTGTTCCAGGACAAAACCGTCTTCAGCCAGCTTGATGGCCGGGGCGATGATTTCCTTGCGCGGCTTGGTGCCGTACTTGGACAACGCCAGTTCCATGCCCGACACGGTGCCCGGCACGCCCACGGCCAGGTGGCCACGGGTGCTCAAGTCGGGAACGACGTTGCCTTCCTTGTCCAGGTACATGTTGGCGGTGGCGGCCAGCGGCGCCTTTTCGCGGAAGTCGAGGAAGGTCTTGCGCCCGTCCGCCAACTGAATGGTCATGAAACCGCCGCCGCCGAGGTTGCCTGCCGCGGGGTATACAACCGCCAGCGCATAGCCGACCGCGACTGCCGCATCCACGGCGTTGCCGCCGTTCTTGAGTACATCCACGCCCACATGGCTGGCCAGGTGCTGGGCCGTGACCACCATACCGTTTTCCCCGGTAGCCGGGGCCACGGAGGCGGCGTGGGCAGTCAGGCAGCTGAGCGCCAACGAGGTCGCAATCAGCGATTTGGCAAAAGGTTCGTACTTCATGAGTCGGTCTCTTCTTGTTATTACGTAGGAAAACGCTTCAAAAGCCGTAGCCAAGTATGGTCGGGATTACGTATTGCGCCTCCCCGTCGAGACAGTATCCTTAACACCTGTTCAGCAATTTCACGTGTGCCCTGACATGACCTATACCTGCACCACCGTGGCTTCACCCGTGGGCCAGCTGAAGCTGGTGGCGAACGGTTCACGACTGGCAGCCATCCTCTGGGAAAACGACAAACCCGGGCGGGTGCGCCTCGGCCCGATGAGCGAAGCGCCGGATAACCCGATCCTGGTGCGTACCGCCGTGCAGTTGCGCGAATATTTTTCCGGCAACCGCGATCGCTTCGAACTGGAACTGGATTTTTCCGGCACGGAATTCCAGAAGAAGGTCTGGGCGGCGCTGCTGACCATCCCGTTCGGCGAGACCCGCAGCTACAGCCAGATCGCCGAACAGATCGGCAACCCGGCAGCAGTCAGGGCGGTGGGCGCGGCAAATGGCAAGAACCCGATTTCGATCGTGGCGCCGTGTCACCGGGTGATTGGTGCTTCGGGCAAGCTCACCGGGTTTGCCGGGGGGCTTGAGGCGAAGGAGTTGTTGTTGACGCTGGAGGGCTGCGAGTGGTCGGGCGCCAGTCGCATGGGTGATTTGTTTTAAGACAACACACCATCTTTGTGGCGAGGGGGCTTGCCCCCGTTGGACTGCGCAGCGGTCCCAAATCCATACACCCCTGAATTCCAGGAAGGTCGCGTTCTCCGTTTTTTTACGACTGCTTCGCAGCCGAACGGGGCGATGCGGCGTTCCGACAAGCCCCCTCGCCACAAAAGCCCCTTCCACCACAGGGTCAGGTTGGGGCGAAAAGGTTTTTCATCGCCGCATACTGCAACAGCATGATGGTCTTGGCGTCGCAGATCTCGCCACGGTAGAACGCCTGGAGCGCATCCTCGAACGCCCACTCCAGCACTTCAAGCTCCTCGGTTTCCGCCTCCAGCCCACCACCCTCGCCGACTTTCGACCTGGCGTCGTATTCGGCAATGAAGAAGTGCAGCTTTTCCGTCACCGAACCGGGGCTCATGTACGCCTCGAACACCTTTTGCACATGGTGCACGCGATAACCGGTCTCTTCCTCCGCCTCATCGCGGATGCGGTCTTCAGGCGCCGCGCCCTCCAGCAGCCCCGCCGCCACTTCGATCAACAGCCCATCGTGACCGTTGACGAACACCGGCAGGCGAAATTGCCGGGTCAGTACCACGGTTTTCTTTTCGCGGTTGTACAGGAGAATCGCCGCGCCATTGCCACGGTCGTAGACCTCGCGGACCTGGCGTTGCCACTCGCCGTTGTTGCGTTGGTAATCGAAGGTGATTTTCTTGAGCAGGTACCAGTCGTGGGACAACACCTGGGACTCGACGATGTTGACCCGCTCGGCTGTGTTCGACATGACAACGCATCCTGTTTCTTGTCAGAGGGTGCACATGTTAGGCGAATACAGGCCCCCTCAAGCAAGCTGCGCCTTGTACTCCTTCTCATACTGCCCGGCCAGCGTCTCTTTCTGTTTGTCGTCGAGCAGTTTGCCGGCCATCTGGAAGAACTTCTGCTCTTCTTCCTTGAGGTGGTGATGGACCGTCTCCGAGAGTTTTTTCGCGGTTGCCAACCAGGCCGGGCTGGACATCTCGGTGCCGTCCAGTTCCTCCATCATTTCGTCCATTTCGTGGTGCTCGGAGATGGCATGGCGGCAGAGGTCAACCCCGTTGTCGAACTCCATCAGCGGGATGTAGAAATGCCGCTCTTCGGCCGTGGCGTGAGCCTGCAATTCAGACTTGAGTTGCTTGTAGGCCTCGACCCGCTCAGGCGTATCGCCGCTGGTATGGATCAGGGCTTTGGCATAGGTCCGTTGGCGTTCGTGGCTTTCGCGCAAGGCTTCAAAAATATTCACGGGGCGTTGTCCTCATCAGCTGCGTCCTGGAGTGACGCGTCTTAAGCAATGACAACTGCGCGTTGGCGACGGTTCAACTCGTTATGAGGGGATGGATCAATCGTCCCAACCGAGCTAGGCTGCGGCTTCAATGCCATATGGATATAGCCATGAACCTGCGTATCGAACTGTCGCAAAACCCCACGGATGAACAACGCCAGGCCATCCTCAAACCGTTGCGCGCCTACAACGGCTCGAAGGCCGAAGGTAACGTGCCTGAGCACATCGCCTTGCTGGTGCGCGATGACAACGACGAGATCCTCGGCGGCCTGCACGGCCGCTTGTTTTACCAGTGGTTGTACATCGACTTGCTGGTGGTGCCGGAACAGGCACGGGGACAGGGCATGGGTTCGAAACTGATGCAGATGGCCGAGGACCTGGCGCGGGAACGGCGCTGCGTCGGGCTGTGGCTCGACACCTTTGAATTCCAGGCGCCGGAGTTCTACAAGAAATGCGGCTACAGCGAGATCGGGCACATTGCCGACTATCCGCCGGGGCACAAGCACTTCTTCTTCCAGAAGCGCCTGAGCTACTGACCCGCACACTAAACCACTGTGGGAGCGGGCTTGCTCGCGAAAGCGGTCTATCAACCAACATTGATAGCGACTGACACTACGTATTCGCGAGCAAGCCCGCTCCCACAAGGTACTGCGCAAGCCTTCAGGTCACAGGCAAGTCGCCAACGCCGCCAACCGGCGCTTGGCCACGAAATCATCCTTTTGTGCGTAGTAGCTCAACACTGTGCCCGAGGCATCGGTGGTCACGTCCACAAACGACTCTGCCGAACGGGTATAAACGGTCGTGCCGCCCTTCTCGCCAGGCTCCAGATAGGCTGCGGCATCGACGCCGAACACAGCCTCGTCCTGCCAGGAAAACTGCACGCACTGGGCGACATCTTTTGCCGGCTTTTCCGAGTTCAGGGTCTTGTACGGGGCCTTGGTGCGGGCATCTTTCATCGCCGGGCCCGCGCATCCCGCCAGCAAAGTCACGGCCAGCGCCACCATCAGAATTCGCATTGCATTCACTCATCGGGAAAAAGCGGACTTTATCACCCCGGCAGCCCGTATCGTTCTGCTTTACTTCATTTATACCGCGACATGGCGCGACGATTCGCGCACCCTGTCGCGCCAATAGCAGCGCATCGCACCCATAACTGGAAACCTGATGACACCCAACGCCGAGTTCTACAAACCGACCACCGAGTATGCCGACAAGCTGATCAGCCAGATCGGTCAGACGCCGTCCTGGATTGCCAAGCGAATCGGCGTCACCGACAAACGGATCAAGTACATCCTCGACGGCGAAAGAACCGTCAAAGGCGAAACCACGCCGATCCAGATGACCTACACCGAGCAGTTTGCCCTCGAATGCCTGGCAGCAGCGGCCAAGGCCAGCAAGAAGCAGTCTTCGTAATCCCCACTCAAGGAGTGACCATGGCGGCAAGCGAACAGCAACATGAGCAGGCACTGAAGCGTTTTCTCGACGAACGCCCCGAGTTGCGCCACGACCTCGACAATCTCAACCCGTTGCTGGCCCAGGCCAAGGGTGAAACCCAGACGGAGTACCGCGACGAACGTTTGCATGAGGCCTTCGAAGCCGAAGCAGAGCGCCTCGGGCTGTTCGCCTGGGAGCTGACGCTGCAACTGACGGCTGCCACGGCCGAAGACTACGAGGCGCAGCGCCTGGAAGTGCACCGGGAAGTGGCGGAAATGGCTGGCATGGGCTGGCTGGAATATTGCGAGTTGAATGGGATAAAACCCTAGGCACTGCTCAAGGACACCGTCACCGATGCTGCCCAACACCAACAGGACCCACGCCAGCCCCGGTCATTTGCACACGCAGAAATGGCGCGGGCGCATTGGCCTGAGCCTGGTGGCGATGCTCTCGGTACTCGCCGGCATGACCGACGCCATCGGCTTCATGGCCAGCGGCGACTTCGTCTCGTTCATGAGCGGCAATACCACCCGGATGGCTGTCGCCATCAGCACTGGCGACCTTGGCTTGACCCTGCGCCTGGTGATCCTCGTCGCTACCTTCATCGTCGGCAACGCGCTGGGCATTATCGTCAGCCGGCTAGGCAGACGTCGGGCGCTGCCCTTGTTGTTGAGCATCGCCGCCCTGCTGTGTGCCGCCGCGGCCTGGCCTTTTGACGCGCAGCTGCCCGCCCTGCTGGCGGCGATCATTGCAATGGGCATGCTCAACGCCGCGGTGGAAGAAGTGAACGGTCTGCCGGTGGGCCTGACTTACGTCACCGGTGCCCTGTCGCGCTTCGGCCGCGGACTGGGGCGCTGGATGCTCGGCGAGCGCCGCAGCGGCTGGCGCGTGCAACTGATCCCCTGGACCGGCATGTTCGCCGGCGCGGTACTCGGTGCCGTGCTGGAACATCACCTGGGGCTCAAGGCGTTGTTTGCCAGTGGCCTGCTGGCTGCCGCGCTCGGGGTGTTGTCGTTGAAGATCCCGCGGCGCTGGCAGTTGGGGTATATGCCGCGTTGAGACTTACATCGCCTGTTCGGCCGCTATCGCTGGCAAGCCAGCTCCTACAGGTTCTGTGATCGACGTAAACCCTGTAGGAGCTGGCTTGCCAGCGATGAGGCCCGACCAGGCAACATCACTTTAGCCGCCCCGCCGATAAAGCATTATCATGGCCGCAGTTTTGCTGATCGAGTCCGTCATGAAATTCGCCATCGCCGTGTTTTCCGCCGCCCACGCGCCCTCTTCGCGCCGCGCCTTGCTGTTCGCCCAAGCGGCGCTGGCCGGCGGACATGAGATTGTCCGGCTGTTTTTCTATCAGGACGGCGTCTACAACGCTTCCGCCAGTGTGGTCACGCCCCAGGATGAACTGGACTTGCCCAAACAATGGCGCACTTTTGTCAGCGACCAACAACTCGATGGCGTGGTGTGCATCGCCGCCGCCCTGCGTCGTGGTGTTTTGAACGAGGAAGAAGCCAAGCGCTATCAGCGCGAGGCTGTTGCCGTCGGTGCGCCGTGGGAACTGTCCGGCCTTGGCCAATTGCATGACGCGGCGCAGGATGCCGACCGCCTGATCTGTTTCGGAGGCGTGTGACATGGCCAAATCCTTGTTGATCATCAGCCGTCAGTCGCCATGGTCCGGCCCGGGCGCGCGGGAAGCGCTGGATATCGTGCTGGCCGGCGGCGCCTTCGACCTGCCGATTGGCCTGTTGTTTCTCGATGACGGCGTGTTCCAGCTGGCCGCCGGCCAGAACGCCAAGGCCCTGCAACAGAAAGACCTGAGCGCCAACCTGCAAGCCCTGCCGATGTTCGGTGTCGAGGAGCTGTTCGCCTGTGGCGACAGTATTACCCAACGCGGCCTCGACCCGAGCGGCCTGTCGCTGGAAGAAGCCCAGGTGCTGGCCACCGACGAAATCACCGCCCTCATTGACCGTTACGACCAGGTGATCACCCTCTGATGTCGACTTTGCATGTGTTGTCTCATTCCCCATTCGGCGACGAACGCCTGACCAGTTGCCTGCGCGTGATCGGCGCCAACGATGGCTTGCTGCTGTCCGGTGATGCTGCCTATGCGCTACAGCCAGGCACCGCGCCGTTCACCGCGCTCAGCGCGCGCGGCCTGAAACTGTTCGTCCTGGCCGAAGATGCCCAGGCCCGTGCGCTTGCGGTTCCAGACTGGGCCCGCGCCATCGACTACCCGGCCTTCGTCGAACTGTCGATTCACTACGACAAGGTCAACAGCTGGCTATGAATGCATTGACGGTCGGCGCCCGCGTCATCGAGCTGGACAAGGACGGTTTCCTGGTCGAGCTGAGTGACTGGTCTGCCGATGTGGCCAGCGCCCTGGCGGCGGCTGAAGATATCGAGTTGACGCCCGATCATTGGGAAGTCCTCGAACTGCTGCGCAGTTTCTACGCCGAGTTCCAGCTGTCACCGGCCACGCGCCCGCTGATCAAGTACACCGCCCTGAAACTCGGCCCGGAAAAAGGCAACAGCCTGCACCTGAACCGACTGTTCAAAGGCACTCCCGCCAAACTCGCCGCGAAACTGGCGGGCCTGCCCAAACCGACGAATTGCCTATGACCGATTACCCAGCACTGACCCTCGAAACGCCCGCCGAGCACCCGTTCGCCCAATTCGTGCGGATCCTTGGCAAAGGCAAACGCGGCGCCCGCGACCTGACCCGCGATGAGGCCCGCGAAGCCATGGGCATGGTGCTCGATGAAAAGGTCGAGGAAACCCAGCTCGGCGCGTTCCTGATGTTGTTGCGGCACAAGGAAGAAAGCGCCGAGGAGATGGCCGGCTTCACCGAGGCCTTGCGCGAACGCCTGAATCCTCCGGCGCTGGCGGTGGATCTGGACTGGCCGACCTACGCCGGCAAGAAGCGGCACTTACCGTGGTATCTGTTGGCGGCCAAGTGCCTGGCGCAAAACGGCGTGCGGATTTTCATGCACGGCGGCGGCGCCCACACGGCCGGTCGCTTGTACAGCGAGCAACAGCTGGGCGAATTGAACATCCCGCTGTGCCGCAACTGGCAACAGGTCGGCGCGGCGCTGGACAATGGTGGCCTGGCCTTCATGCCGCTGGTGGACTGGGCGCCACAGCTGCAACGCATGATCGACCTGCGCAACACCCTCGGCCTGCGCTCGCCAATCCACTCGCTGGCGCGGATTCTCAATCCGCTGGGCGCGCGTTGCGGCCTGCAGAGTATTTTCCACCCGGGTTATCAGGCCGTGCATCGCGATGCCAGCGGACTGCTGGGTGACACCGCCATCGTGATCAAGGGCGATGGCGGCGAAATCGAGATCAACCCGGACGCCGACAGCCACCTGTACGGCACCACCGGCGGCGAGAGTTGGGACGAAGAATGGCCGCAGTTGTCGGCGCAGCGTCACGTCAAACCTGCCTCGCTTGAACCTGAACATTTGAAAGCGGTGTGGCGTGGCGACGTGGTCGACAGCTACCCGCAAATGGCCTTGATTTCGACCATGGCCCTGGCCCTGCGCGGCCTCGGCCAGAGCCGCGAACAGGCCTTTGAAACCGCCGAGCAATACTGGGCCGCCCGGGATAAATCGATTTAACCGATCATTCACGCCCGATCTTTGCGCTTTTTGTTCGAACTCATCGGAATAGACTCAACTCCAACGATTATCGGTTTCGGGAGTCTTGGACATGGGTTTGTTAGTTGATGGCCGCTGGCAGGACAAGTGGTACGAAAGCAGCAAGGACGGCGCGTTCCAGCGTGAACAGGCGCAACGTCGCAACTGGTTGACCGCTGACGGCAAGCCGGGACCGACCGGCGTCGGTGGTTTTGCCGCCGAACCCGGGCGCTATCACCTGTACGTGTCGCTGGCCTGTCCCTGGGCGCATCGCACGCTGATCCTGCGCAAACTCAAAGGCCTCGAGAGCCTGATCGACGTTTCGGTGGTCAGTTGGCTGATGCTGGAAAACGGCTGGACCTTCGACCAGAGCCTGGGCTCGACCGGCGACAAGCTCGATCACTTCGACTTCATGCACCAGCGCTACACCGCCGACACGGCCGACTACACCGGCCGCGTCACCGTACCGGTGCTGTGGGACAAACAGCAAAAGCGCATCGTCAACAATGAATCCTCGGAAATCATCCGCATGTTCAATGGTGCCTTCGACGATTTGACCGGCAACGACCTGGACTTCTATCCGGCAGCGTTGCGCGGTGAGATCGATGCGCTGAACGAGCGGATTTACCCGGCAGTGAACAACGGCGTGTACCGCGCCGGGTTTGCCACCTCGCAACAGGCTTATGAAGAAGCCTTCGATGAGGTGTTTGCCGAACTGGACCGCCTGGAGCTGCTGCTGGGCGCCAACCGCTATCTGGCTGGCGAGTACCTGACCGAAGCGGACATCCGCCTGTTCACCACGCTGATTCGCTTCGATGCGGTGTACTACGGGCACTTCAAGTGCAACCTGCGGCGGATTGCCGATTATCCGAACCTGTCGAACTGGCTGCGGGAGATCTATCAGTGGCCAGGCATTGCCGAGACGGTGGATTTTACCCACATCAAGCACCACTACTACGCCAGCCATCGCACCATCAACCCGACGGGTGTGGTGCCCAAAGGCCCGGCACAGGACTTTAGCGCGCCCCATGACCGGCAGCGGTTGAGCGGGAAAGGGGTTTGGCGCAAGGCCTGAACCTGATCTCGGTTTTGCGCTGAATTTGAGGGCCTCTTCGCGAGCAAGCCCGCTCCCACATTGGTTTTGTGTCGTTCACAAATCCGATGTGGGAGCGGGCTTGCTCGCGAATGGGGCGACCCGGTCTCTAGACCTGCCCCTGAGCCCCTTCGAACCACGCCAGTTTCTCGCGCAGCTGCACCACTTCACCGACGATCACCAATGTCGGCGCATGCACTTCGTGCTCCGCCACCAGCCGTGGCAGGTCCGCCAGGGTGCCGGTAAACACCCGCTGATTGACCGTGGTGCCCTGCTGGATCAACGCTGCCGGTGTATCGGCAGCGCGACCATGCTTGATCAACTGCTCGCAGATGATCGGCAAGCCCACCAGCCCCATGTAGAACACCAGGGTTTGCGCTGGCGCGACCAGATCGGCCCACGGCAAATCGGTTGAGCCGTCCTTCAGGTGCCCGGTGACAAAACGCACAGACTGCGCATAATCGCGATGCGTCAGCGGAATCCCGGCATAGGCCGCGCAACCACTGGCCGCCGTGATCCCCGGCACCACCTGGAACGGGATGCCATGAGCCGCCAGCTCCTCGATCTCTTCACCCCCACGACCGAAGATGAACGGATCGCCGCCCTTCAACCGCACCACACGCTTGCCCTGTTTGGCCAGGTCCACCAATTGCTGGTTGATCTGGTCCTGCGGCACCGCGTGATCGGCGCGACGCTTGCCGACGTAAACCCGTTCGGCGTCGCGACGGCACAGTTCGAGAATCGCCGGTGCGACCAAACGGTCGTACAGCACTACGTCGGCTTGCTGCATCAAACGCAATGCCTTGAATGTCAGCAGATCGGGGTCACCTGGCCCTGCGCCCACCAGATAGACCTCACCGGTCGCCACTGGCGCTTCGCCATCGATCTTCGCCTGCAACAGGCGCTCGGCTTCACCGCCCTGCCCGGCCAGTTGCCGGTCGGCAATCGGTCCCTGGAAAACATCTTCCCAGAACGCCCGACGCTGCTGCACATCCGGAAACAGGCCTTTGACCTGATGACGAAAACGCGCAGCCAAACCTGCCAGGTGACCGTAGGTGGACGGAATCCAGGTTTCGATCTTGGCGCGGATCAAACGCGCCAGCACCGGCGCGTCGCCGCCGCTGGACACGGCAATGATCAACGGAGAACGGTCGACGATGGCCGGGAAGATCACGCTGCACAGCTTCGGCGCATCCACCACGTTGACCGGCACGCAACGCCGATGGGCATCGGCGGAGACTTGTGCATTCAGCGCTTCGTCGTCGGTGGCGGCAATGATCAGCCCGCAACCGTCCAGATCCGCTTCGGCGTAGCCCCGTAGCAGGCACTCGCCACCGCTGCCGGCAACCAGTTCGCGCAGTTGTGCTTCGATTTCAGGTGCAACCACCCGCAGCAGCGCACCGGCATCGGCCAGCAGGCGGGATTTGCGCAAGGCAATTTCCCCCCCGCCGACGACCAACACACGACTGCCGCGAAGGTTGTGAAACAGCGGCAGATAGTTCATTTAGCCGATGACCTCAAGGCCACCCATGTACGGCTTGAGCACTTCTGGCACGCGGATCGAGCCGTCGGCCTGCTGATAGTTCTCGAGCACCGCCACCAGGGTACGGCCCACTGCCAGGCCGGAGCCGTTCAGGGTGTGCACCAGTTCCGGCTTGCCGGTTTCCGGGTTGCGGAAACGCGCCTGCATGCGGCGGGCCTGGAAGTCGCCGCAGTTGGAGCACGACGAAATTTCGCGGTACTTGTCCTGGCTCGGGATCCACACCTCCAGGTCGTAGGTCTTGACCGCGCTGAAGCCCATGTCGCCGGTGCACAGCGCCAGGGTACGGTAAGGCAGTTCCAGCAGTTGCAGGACTTTCTCGGCGTTGGCGGTCAGGCCTTCCAGCGCTTCCATCGATTTCGATGGCTCGACGATCTGCACCATCTCGACCTTGTCGAACTGGTGCTGGCGGATCATGCCGCGGGTGTCACGACCCGACGCGCCAGCTTCGCTGCGGAAGCACGGGGTGTGGGCGACGAACTTGATCGGCAGCAGTTTCGAATCGACGATTTCGCCCGCCACGATGTTGGTCAGCGACACTTCGGCGGTCGGGATCAGGTACAGGTCGGCTTCGCCTTCGCGCGCGATCTTGAACAGGTCTTCTTCGAATTTCGGCAGTTGACCGGTGCCTTGCAGCGCCGGGGCCTGGACCAGGTAAGGCGTGTAGGCCTCTTCGTAGCCGTGCTCGGTGACGTGCAGGTTGATCATGAACTGCGCCAGGGCGCGATGCAGACGGGCGATCGGGCCGCGCAGCAGGGCGAAACGGGCGCCGGACAGCTTGGCGGCGGTTTCGAAGTCCAGCCAGCCGAACTTCTCGCCCAGGGCTACGTGGTCCTGAACCTGGAAGTCGAAGGCCGTCGGGGTGCCCCAGCGACGCACTTCGACGTTGCCGTCTTCGTCTTCGCCAACCGGCACGGATTCGTGCGGCAGGTTGGGAATACCCAGCACGATCGAGTCCAGTTCAGTCTGGATCGCGTCCAGTTCGACTTTACCGGCGCTCAATTCACCCGCCATGCGCTCGACGTCCGCCATCAACGGCGCGATGTCTTCGCCACGCTGCTTGGCCTGACCGATGGATTTGGAGCGCGCGTTACGTTCAGCCTGCAGTGCTTCGGTGCGGGTCTGGACGGTCTTGCGCTGTTCTTCCAGCGCTTCGATGCACGCAACATCCAGGGTATAGCCACGGGATGCCAGGCGGTCCGCTACGTCCTGAAGGTTGCTACGTAACAGTTTGGAATCGAGCATGTCGGTTTCTCGTTTATCAAAGTTTGGTCAAGGACAGGCCGGCCCAGGTGGCAAGCAGCCCGCCGAATACGCTGAGCGCCGCATAGCCCAGGGCCAGCGGCACTTGCCCGCTTTCCAGCAGGCGCACCGTATCCAGTGAAAAGGATGAAAAAGTCGTCAGCCCCCCGAGGAAGCCAACGATCAACCCGGCGCGAATCTCAACAGGCACCTCCGGGCGTATCAAAAACAGACCGTATAGAACACCGATCAGCAAACAGCCCACGATATTAACGGCCAGCGTCGCGGTATAGAAGTGCCGCGGCCAATTCGCGTTGATCCAGTTGCCCGTGGCGAAGCGCAACAGCGTACCGGCGATCCCGCCGACGGAAACCGCAACGATCAAGGGAAGCACTATTTTCTCCGCTGCCTTGGGCTTAAACGGTCGAGTTTCGCCAGGTGGTTGAGTTTTTCGCCGATCTTCAACTCCAGGCCACGGGGTACGGGCTGATAGAACGGAATCGGGTCGAGTTCTTCCGGGAAATAGTCTTCGCCAGCGGCATAGGCGTCCGGCTCATCGTGGGCATAACGGTATTCATCGCCGTAGCCCAACTGTTTCATCAGCTTGGTCGGCGCATTGCGCAGGTGCAGCGGCACTTCCAGCGAGCCGTGCTCGGCGGCGGCGCGCAATGCCGTCTTGAAGCCCATGTACACCGCGTTGCTCTTTGGCGCGCAGGCCAGATAGGTGATGGCCTGGGCCACCGCCAGTTCACCCTCGGGGCTGCCGAGGCGCTCCTGGACTTCCCAGGCTGCCAGGCACAGGCTCAGGGCGCGCGGGTCGGCGTTGCCGATGTCTTCGCTGGCCATGCGCACCACGCGGCGGGCCAGGTACAGCGGGTCACAGCCGCCGTCGATCATGCGCGCGAACCAGTACAACGCGCCGTCGGGGTTGGAGCCGCGCACCGATTTGTGCAGCGCGGATATCTGGTCGTAGAACGCCTCGCCGCCCTTGTCGAAGCGCCGCCGGGTATCGCCGAGCAGGCTTTGCAGGAGTTCGGTGCCGATCTCGCTGTTGTCTTCCGCCAGGTCCGAAGCGTTTTCCAGCAGGTTGAGCAAGCGCCGGCCGTCACCATCGGCGGCCGACAGCAGCATCTGGAAACCTTCATCGCTGAGGGTCAGGTTGCGCTTGCCCAGGCCACGTTCTTCAGTCAACGCGCGCTGCACCAGTTTGCGCAGGGCCGCTTCGTCGAGGCTTTTGAGCACATAGACCCGCGCCCGTGACAGCAACGCGTTGTTGAGTTCGAACGAAGGGTTTTCCGTGGTGGCGCCGATGAAAATCAGCGTGCCGTCTTCGACATAGGGCAGGAACGCATCCTGCTGCGACTTGTTGAAGCGATGCACTTCGTCGACGAACAGGATGGTGCGGCGGCCGTACTGCGCGGCCTGCTGCTTGGCGATTTCCACCGACTGGCGGATCTCCTTGACCCCGGCCAGCACCGCCGAGACCGTTTCGAAGTGTGCATCCGAGACTTCCGCGAGCAATCGCGCCAGGGTGGTTTTGCCCACACCCGGCGGTCCCCAGAAAATCATCGAATGCAGGGCACCCTGCTCCAGCGCTTCACGCAAGGGCTTGCCGCGAGCGAGCACGTGCTCCTGACCGACGTACTCGTCCAGATTGGCCGCACGCAGGCGGGCGGCCAGGGGCTGGGCGATCGGGGTGCTGCGAAACAGGTCCATGGCGTACGTTTAAAACCTCGGGTGACTAACTAAATCTCAAAGCCTGGCAAAGACCCTGTGGCGAGGGGGCTTGCCCCCGTTCGGCTGCGAAGCAGTCGTAAAAATTCTGCATTCGGTATGCCTGATACAACGCAATAGCAGGTTTTGGGGTCGCTTCGCGACCCAACGGGGGCAAGCCCCCTCGCCACAAAAGCCCGCCCCCACAGGTTTTGCGTTTTATTCCTGGATCACGTCCGCCCCTTTCGGGATGTCGAACTTGAACTTGGACGCCGGGATCGGCTCGTTGGCCTTCACCCCGGTGAACAGGATATTAGTGCGCTGGCCGACGCTGTCGATCAGTTGCATGTCATTGACCAGACCATTGCGGAACGACAACCGCAGGCTATCGAACAGGGTGTCCTTGGTCTTCGGCTTCAGGGTGAAGTCGATCACGCCGCCGGCTTCCTTGGCACTGATGTCGAAGCTCTGGCTGATCTTGGACACATCACCGGACAGCAGCAAGGCCGGGGTCTGGGTCAGGCGCTGGTCGAGGTTCTTGATGGTGGCCTGTTCCAGGTCAGGGTCCCACAGGGTGACCTTCTTGCCATCGGAAACCATGGTCTGCTCGGCTGGTGCATCCGTGTGCCAGTAGAACAGGCCCGGACGCTGCAAGGACATGTCGCCGGCGGTTTCCTGCAACTGGGTGCCACTACCATCCAGGGTCAGTTGCGAGAAACGCGCGGTCAGGGTCTGGGATTTTTCCAGCAATTGGGTCAGGCGCGCCACGTCCTTGTCATCGGCGTGAGCCTGGAGCGTAGTCAAGGCCAGTACCGGCAGCAACAGCATGCGGATCAGACGCATGGGAGTCCTCATAACATTCGTGGGAGTGCGGGCGGCGCCAAAGGCACCACCCCTTTCATACTCGGGTCAGTCACGCACCGGGCCAGGGGCCAGGACTTCACGCGAACCGTTGGTGTTCATGGACGTCACGACCCCGGCCATTTCCATGGCTTCGATCATGCGCGCGGCGCGGTTGTAGCCGATCTTCAGCTTGCGCTGAACCGCGGAAATGGAGGCGCGACGGCTTTCCAGGACGAACTGCACCGCTTCGTCGTACAGCGCGTCGGCCTCGGGATCATCACCGTCACCACCACCGCTGCTGCCTTCGAAACCGCTGCCAGCCTCTTCGACGCCATTGAGAATGTCGTCGTTGTATTCCGGCGCGCCCCGCAGTTTCCAGGCTTCCACCACGCGGTGAACCTCGTCGTCGGACACGAAAGCACCGTGAACACGAATCGGCAGGCTGGTGCCCGGCGGCATGTAGAGCATGTCACCGTGGCCCAGCAGTTGTTCGGCACCGCCCTGGTCGATGATGGTCCGCGAGTCGATCTTGCTCGATACCTGGAACGCCATGCGGGTCGGAATGTTGGCCTTGATCAGACCGGTGATCACGTCCACAGACGGACGCTGGGTCGCAAGGATCAAGTGGATACCGGCCGCACGCGCCTTCTGGGCGATACGCGCGATCAGTTCTTCAACCTTCTTGCCGACGATCATCATCATGTCGGCGAATTCGTCCACGACCACGACGATGGTTGGCAGCTTTTGCAGCAGTGGCGCTTCGTCGTGGATGCTTTCGCGCTTGTACAGCGGATCGCTCAACGGCGTGCCGGCGTCCTGGGCTTCCTTGACCTTGGCGTTGAAGCCCGAGAGGTTTCGCACGCCCATCTTGGCCATCAGCTTGTAGCGTCGCTCCATCTCGGCAACGCTCCAGCGCAGGGCGTTGGCGGCGTCCTTCATGTCGGTGACCACCGGGCACAGCAGGTGCGGAATGCCTTCGTAGATCGACAGCTCCAGCATTTTCGGGTCGATCATGATCAGCTTGGCGTCTTCCGGGCCGGACTTGAACAGGATCGACAGGATCATCGCGTTCACGCCCACCGACTTACCGGAACCGGTAGTACCGGCCACCAGCAGGTGGGGCATTTTCGCCAGGTCAGTGATGACCGGCTTGCCGCCGATGTCGTGGCCCAGGGCCAGGGTGACCGGGGATTTGAAGTTGTCGTACTCGGGGGTGGACAACACTTCGGAGAAACGCACGATCTGCCGGTCTTCGTTGGGGATCTCGATACCGACCGTGGTCTTGCCCGGAATCACTTCCACCACGCGCACGCTGGTCACGGCCAGGGAGCGCGCAAGGTCTTTGGCCAGGTTGGAAATACGGCTGACCTTGACGCCGGCCGCCGGCTGGATTTCGTAACGGGTAATCACCGGACCCGGGTGAATCGAATCAACCGCGACTTCAACGCCGAATTCCTTGAGCTTGATTTCCAGCAAGTGGCCAACCGCAGCCAGGGATTCAGGCGAGTAGTTGAGCTGTTTCTTTTCCGCCGGATCGAGAATCGAAATCGGCGGCAAGGTGCCTTCCACGGCGCTGTCGACGAACAGTGGCGCCTGCTTCTCTTTTTCGACGCGCTTGCTCGGTGCGGCAGGTTTTGGCGGCGCGGGTGCAATCACCGGCGGCACCTGCTTCTCTCGCTCGGACATGTGTTTGCTCAGGGCTTGCTCACGCTCGATCAGCCGTTCCTTGACCTTGGCCTGCTCGCGCTTGTCGGTGACGGTCGGCGCGACCACTTCATCCATACGGTTGTCGACTTCACGCAACTGGGCAACCAGCTGTTTACGCTCGGTACGGGCCGCCCACCAGCGATTGGCCGCGCCCTGAAACAGTTCAAACAGGTCGAGGGTGATCTTGCCGGTGATGTCCATCACCTTGAACCACGACAGGTCGGTAAACACGGTCAGGCCGAACAGGAACAACGCAATGAACAACAGCGTGCTGCCCTGGATATTCAGGGCGTTCCTGGCCAGTTCGCCGAGGCTTTCGCCCAGCGCACCGCCCGCCCCGGCCGGCAGACCGGTCGCGGCATGGAAATGGATATGGGCCAGGGCCGCACCCGACAACACCAGGAACACCAGGCCGATCAGGCGCCAGGAGAACAGCCAGCCGCTCCACTGCCACGGCTCGTGACGCTGGCGGAAGATCTGGTACGCCTTGATCGCCAGCAACAACGGGAAGATGTAGGCGAAATAACCCAGCACCATGAACAGGATATCGGCGCTGTAGGAGCCCGCAGGCCCGCCAAAGTTCTGCACGTCGTCGATCTTGCTGTTATGACTCCAGCCCGGATCGTCCTTGCCATAGGTCAACAAGGCCATCATCAGGAACAGGCACAAGGCACCGATGGCGATCAGCGCACCTTCCTTGAGTCGGTAGTGCAAGTGCTGGCGCCAGAGCGGAACGACGGCTGGTTTAGGTGCTGCGGTGGATTTCTTCAAAACGCTTCTTTTCCTGCGCCATGGGCGCGTCCATCTGGTGAATGTCTATAAAAACTGCCAAAAACCGCCCAATCCAGGCAGGTAAAAAAGTTAACACGTGTAACCGGGACTACTTTTAACACTGCGCTTCGGTTTTTATAAACACGGCGCGCACTGAATATATGTAACACGCAGGGCATTGTACGGGTTTGTGCGCACGACGCCATGCTTGAGACCCTTGGGTGTAGCATAGTCAACAGCACATGACATGCTGTTCAATTTGAGCATGCATTCTCTTTTGTGACAAAGGCTTATGAGGTGTTTTTATGAGCGAAGCGAAGCATTCCCGCCTGATTATCCTGGGCTCCGGCCCTGCCGGTTACAGCGCAGCCGTTTATGCCGCCCGTGCCAACCTCAAGCCCGTCGTCATTACCGGCATACAGGCAGGTGGCCAGCTCACCACCACCGTCGAAGTCGATAACTGGCCAGGCGACGTCGAAGGCCTGACCGGACCGGTGCTGATGGAGCGCATGCAAAAACACGCCGAACGCTTTGCCACCGAGATCGTTTACGACCACATCCATACGGCCAAGTTGCAACAACGGCCGTTTGAACTGATTGGCGATGGCGCAACTTATACCTGTGACGCACTGATCATTGCCACCGGCGCTTCCGCACAATACCTGGGCCTGCCATCGGAAGAAGCCTTCGCGGGCAAAGGGGTTTCAGCGTGCGCGACCTGTGACGGGTTCTTCTATCGCAACCAGGTGGTCGCGGTGGTCGGCGGCGGTAACACGGCAGTCGAGGAAGCCTTGTACCTGTCCAACATCGCCAAGGAAGTGCACCTGATCCATCGGCGCGACAAGCTGCGCTCGGAGAAAATCCTCCAGGACAAACTCTTCGAAAAAGCCGCCAGCGGCAATGTCCGCCTGCACTGGAACCAGAATCTGGACGAAGTGCTCGGCGATGCCAGCGGCGTGACCGGCGCCCGCCTGCGCGACAGCCACACCGGCGAAACCAGGGAGCTGCCGTTGGCCGGGGTGTTTATCGCCATCGGCCATAAACCCAACACCGACCTGTTCACGGGCCAACTGGAAATGCGCGACGGGTATCTGCTGGTCAAGGGTGGCAGCGAAGGCGATGCCACCGCTACGGCGATTGCAGGCGTGTTTGCCGCCGGCGACGTGGCCGACCACGTTTATCGCCAGGCCGTTACGTCTGCCGGGGCCGGTTGCATGGCGGCACTGGACGCCGAAAAATACCTCGACGACATTCCTGCCGTTTGAAGGCAAACTTTACGGCGGGCCAACACCCGCCACTGCCCTCCCCTTCTGCAAGCCCGGATGCCATGCTGACTTGGTTACAACGCAATACCTTGCATTTCCCACCGCTGGAAAAGGCCATGCGCGACCCCAACGGGCTCCTGGCTGCCGGCGGTGACCTGTCCGCCGATCGGCTGATCTCGGCTTATCGCCACGGCTGCTTCCCCTGGTTTTCCGAAGGCCAGCCGATTTTGTGGTGGTCTCCGGACCCGCGCACGGTGTTATTTCCCGACGAATTGCACGTTTCGCGCAGCCTGAACAAACTGCTGCGCCAGCAACGCTATCAAATGACCTTCGACCAGGACTTCACCGCCGTCATCCGCGCCTGTGCCGCGCCTCGGGACTACGCCGACGGCACCTGGATCACCGAGGCGATGCAGGACGCCTACATCGAACTGCACAGGCGCGGCCACGCGCACTCGGTGGAAGTGTGGGACGGGGACGAACTGGTCGGTGGACTGTATGGCCTGGCGATGGGCCAGTTGTTTTTCGGCGAGTCCATGTTCAGCCGCGCTGACAACGCCTCGAAATTCGGTTTTGCCACCCTGGTCCGGCATCTGAAAGACTCGGGTTTTGTGCTGATCGACTGCCAGATGCCCACCGATCACCTGCACAGCCTCGGAGCCCGGGCGATACCTCGTCGAGAGTTTGCCAACTACCTGGTCCAGCATCTGGATCAACCCAATCGCGCGACCTGGGTTTGCTGAGCGACTTTTGCGCAGGTGGCTTACACTTAATCCAAAGCACTATCCCGAGGGTTGATCATGACCGAGTTGGCGCGTTTGAAGTTCTATGCCACTCAGCCGCACTCTTGCAGTTATCTGCCCGAGGAGCAGGCCACAACCCTGTTCCTCGACCCTAGCCAGCCCATGGATGTGCATGTCTATGCAGACCTGTCGGAGATGGGGTTTCGTCGCAGTGGCGATCATCTCTACCGGCCGCATTGCCAGAATTGCAATGCCTGCGTTCCGGCGCGCATTCCCGTGGGGCAGTTCACGCCCAACCGGCAACAGAAACGCATCTTCAAGCGTAATGCGGATTTGCAGGTACGTCCGGCCAAGCCCTGCTTCAGCGAAGAGTACTTCGACCTTTACCAGCGCTATATCGAGCAGCGTCATGCCGATGGCGATATGTACCCGCCAAGTCGCGACCAATTTTCCACATTCCTGGTGCGGGATCTGCCGTTTTCACGCTTTTATGAGTTCCGCCTGAACGGCCAACTGCTGGCCGTCGCTGTCACCGACTTGCTGCCGAATGGCCTTTCGGCGGTTTATACCTTTTACGAGCCCTCCGAAGAACGCCGCAGCCTCGGGCGTTTCGCAATCCTCTGGCAAATCGGCGAGGCCAGGCGGCTGGGGCTGGAAGCGGTCTACCTCGGCTACTGGATCAAAAACTGCAAAAAGATGAACTACAAGACTCAATATCGCCCCATTGAGTTGCTGATTAATCAGCGCTGGGTGGTTCTAAACTAGAGCCGGCCCTAAACCCCTTGGCTTAAACCCCATTTTTCGGGCACAATGCACGCCGCTTTTGCCTGGCGCAGTTGCACCGGGCCATTCATTGGACACCGAGGGCTTTACTGCATGTCGAAAGAAGACAGCTTCGAAATGGAAGGCACTGTCGTCGACACCCTGCCCAACACCATGTTTCGTGTGGAGTTGGAAAATGGGCACGTCGTAACCGCGCACATCTCCGGCAAGATGCGCAAGAACTACATCCGTATTCTTACTGGCGACAAAGTGCGCGTCGAGCTGACTCCCTATGACTTGAGCAAAGGGCGCATCACTTACCGCGCCCGCTAAGGTAGGAGCGAGCTTGCTCGCGAAAAACCTGAGAGCACCGCGTCAAGTCAGAGTCCCCGCTTCATCGTTGACGAACATCGCGAGCAAGCTCGCTCCTACAGGCGTAGGGCCGGCTCGCTAATCAAGTCAACACAAAACGCCCGGCTTATGCCGGGCGTTCTTGTTTGTCTGCGATTTACCTGGCGCACCCGGACAATGTGGGAGCGGGCTTGCCCGCGAATGCGATCTGTCTGGCGCAGGGATGCTGGATATGCCGACGCTTTCGCGAGCAAGCCCGCTCCCACACTGGATTTGTGCATGACCTGCAGACAGCAAAAAGGCGCCTTTCGGCGCCTTTTTGCTTTGCTTTTGAACGTCAGGCCATCTCGGCCGTGGTCTCGAACTCGAAGGTCAGCTCGCCGTCCTTGATGTCGATGTGCACCACACCGCCATGCTCGGCCAGTTCGCCAAAGAGAATCTCCTCCGCCAGCGGACGCTTGATCTTGTCCTGGATCAGGCGAGCCATTGGGCGAGCACCCATCGCCGCGTCGTAACCACCTTCGGCCAGCCAACTGCGGGCCGCATCGGTGACTTCCAGCAACACTCGCTTGTCTTCCAGTTGCGCCTGAAGCTCGGTAAGGAACTTGTCCACCACGCTCTTGATGACCTCATGGCTGAGGCGACCAAACTGGATGATGGTGTCCAGACGGTTGCGGAATTCCGGCGTGAAGCTCTTCTTGATCACTTCCATCGCATCGGACGAGTGATCCTGATAGGTGAAACCGATCGAAGCGCGGGCTGCGGTCTCGGCACCGGCGTTGGTCGTCATGATGACGATCACGTTACGGAAATCCGCCTTGCGCCCGTTGTTATCGGTCAACGTACCGTGGTCCATCACCTGCAGCAGCAGGTTGAAGACTTCCGGATGCGCCTTCTCGATTTCATCGAGCAACAGCACGCAGTGTGGCTGCTTGGTGATGGCCTCGGTGAGCAGACCGCCCTGATCGAACCCCACATACCCTGGAGGCGCACCGATCAGACGCGATACGGTGTGGCGCTCCATGTACTCGGACATGTCGAAACGAATCAGCTCGACACCCAGCGCCTTGGCCAACTGACGCGCCGCTTCGGTCTTACCGACACCGGTAGGCCCTGCGAACAGGAACGAACCGACAGGCTTGTCAGGGGACTTGAGGCCGGCACGGGACAGCTTGATCGCGGTGGCCAGCGAATCGATCGCGGCATCCTGACCAAACACGGTCAACTTCAGGTCACGTTCGAGGTTACGCAGCAGCTCCTTGTCGGAACTGGTGACGTGTTTTGGCGGAATCCGCGCGATTTTCGCGACGATATCCTCGACTTGCGGCACTTCGATGCGCTTCACACGCTTCTCGACCGGTTGCAGGCGCTGGTAGGCACCCGCCTCGTCGATTACATCGATCGCCTTGTCCGGCATGTGCCGGTCATTGATATAGCGCGAAGCCAGTTCGGCAGCCGCACGCAGGGCTTCATCACTGTATTCGATATTGTGATGGCTTTCGAAACGCCCCTTCAGGCCGCGCAGAATGCCAATGGTGTCTTCCACCGAAGGCTCCGACACATCGACCTTCTGGAAGCGCCGGGCCAAGGCACGGTCCTTCTCGAAGATGCCGCGGAATTCCTGGAAGGTGGTCGAACCGATGCAACGGATATCACCCGAGGACAGCAGCGGCTTGAGCAGGTTCGAGGCATCCATGACGCCACCGGACGCGGCACCCGCACCAATGATGGTGTGGATCTCGTCGATGAACAGGATCGCCTGCGGACGTTTTTTCAGCTCATTGAGCAGCGCCTTGAAGCGCTTCTCGAAATCGCCACGGTACTTGGTACCGGCCAGCAAGGCACCCAGGTCGAGGGAATAAACCACGCTATTGGCCAGCAGGTCCGGCACCTGGTTGTCGACAATGCGCTTGGCCAGGCCTTCGGCAATCGCGGTTTTACCCACGCCCGCCTCGCCCACCAGCAGCGGATTGTTTTTGCGACGACGCGCCAGGATCTGCGCGACACGCTCGACTTCCAGCTCACGCCCCACCAACGGATCGATACGACCCTGGCGCGCGAGTTCGTTGAGGTTGCTGGCATAAGCATCCAGGGGATTGCCCGAGGAAGAAGACTCACCACCCTCGTCGTCCTGCATATCTTGCTCACCTTCAGAGTGATCGCCGTGCCCCGGCACCTTGGAAATGCCATGGGCGATGTAGTTGACGACATCTATACGGGCAACGCTCTGCTGTTTCAGCAGGAACACTGCCTGACTCTCTTGCTCACTGAAGATCGCGACCAGCACGTTGGCGCCAGTCACTTCGCGTTTGCCCGAGCTCTGTACGTGAAACACAGCACGTTGCAGGACACGCTGGAAGCCCAGGGTTGGCTGGGTTTCGCGATCCTCGTCATGCACGGGGATCAATGGCGTGGTGGAGTCGATGAACTCCTGCAGGTCATGCTTGAGTTTGTCGAGGTTCGCGCCGCACGCACGCAATACGGTGGCGGCAGCCTCATTGTCCAATAGGGCCAGCAGAAGGTGTTCGACGGTCATGAATTCATGACGCTTCGAACGGGCCTCCTTGAAGGCAAGATTGAGGGTGACTTCGAGCTCGCGGTTTAACATAGCTTCACCTCATACCCAAGTGTCCGGCGATTAACCGTCCTTCTCGATTTCACAGAGTAGCGGATGCTGGCTTTCCCTGGCGTACTGGTTGACCTGCATGGCCTTGGTCTCGGCGATGTCGCGGGTAAACACTCCACATACTGCCCGTCCTTCTGTATGGACGGCCAGCATGACCTTGGTCGCCAGCTCGCGATTCAGGTTAAAAAACACCTCGAGCACTTCGACGACGAAATCCATCGGTGTGTAGTCATCATTAAACAAAACCACCTTGTACATCGGCGGCGCCTGTAAAGCAGGCTTGGCCTCCTGAACAGCAATGCCTGCGGAATCGTCGTCGTGCTCCTCCGGGCGATCTTTCTGGAGAGTCGGGCGATCCTGATTGAATGTTAGTCGAATCTGGCTGATTGCATGCATGGAAAGAAAGGTTCGTCAGTTGTGCAAATACAGTGGTGGGGGCGGCTATCAGCGATTTCAACTCCGACTGCCGGGTCAGCTTGACTATCGGCAAAACGGTGTTACAACCAATAGAGCCCACAGTGGGTAAAAAAGGTCCGCGGAGTCAATCTTATTTACAGATTCGACTGCGGATGTACTGGATGATACTCCAGTGATGGAGTCTGTTGCAGAGGGAGTTGGGTATGTCAGTCGGCAAGGTGAAATGGTTCAACAATGCCAAGGGATTCGGTTTCATTAACACCGACGCCAAAGAAGGCCGTGACGAGGACGGCAAGGATATCGATTTCTTTGCCCACTATTCGGCCATCGACATGGATGGCTACAAGACCCTCAAGGCCGGACAAGTCGTCAACTTCGAGATCGTTCAGGGCCCCAAAGGCTTGCATGCCGTAAAAATTACGTCTGCCACTCACCCGAGCGAAAAGATTGCCTCCGCCACCGGGCACGAAACGGTGTCGAGCTGACGCAACCCGTCATCCAGTCATAAAAAAACCGCCTGACTCAACTTCTTGAATCAGGCGGCTTTTTGTGTGCCTGCGTTTTTCTTACATGTGCGAGATCAGCGCATCGCCGAAGCCGGAAGACGAAACCAGTTTCGCACCCTCCATCAAGCGCTCGAAGTCATAGGTCACGGTCTTGGCGGAAATCGCGCCATTGGTGCCCTTGATGATCAGGTCGGCCGCTTCGGTCCAGCCCATGTGGCGCAGCATCATTTCAGCGGACAGGATCAGCGAACCCGGGTTGACCTGGTCCTTGCCGGCGTACTTCGGTGCCGTACCGTGGGTGGCTTCGAACATGGCCACGGTGTCGGACAGGTTGGCACCCGGCGCGATACCGATACCGCCCACTTCCGCCGCCAGGGCGTCGGAGAGGTAGTCGCCGTTCAGGTTCAGGGTCGCGATCACATCGTACTCGGCCGGGCGCAGCAGGATCTGCTGGAGCATGGCGTCGGCAATGGCATCCTTGACGACAACGTTCTTGCCGGTTTTCGGGTTCTTGAACTGCATCCAAGGACCGCCGTCGAGCAGGGTCGCGCCGAACTCCTCGGCCGCCACTTCGTAGGCCCATTCCTTGAAGGCACCTTCGGTGAACTTCATGATGTTGCCTTTGTGCACGATGGTCAGCGAGTCGCGATCGTTGTCGACCACATATTGCAGGGCCTTGCGCGCCAGACGCTTGGTGCCTTGCAGGGACACCGGCTTGACGCCGATCCCGCAGTTCTCGTCGAAACGGATCTTGGTGACGCCCATTTCTTCTTTAAGGAACTTGATGACCTTGGTGGCTTCCGGCGTACCGGCCTTCCACTCGATGCCAGCGTAGATGTCTTCGGAGTTCTCGCGGAAGATGGTCATGTCGACATCGCCTGGCTTCTTGACCGGGCTAGGCACGCCTTCGAACCAGCGCACCGGGCGCAGGCAGACGTACAGGTCGAGTTGCTGGCGCAGGGCCACGTTCAGGGAACGGATGCCGCCACCGACCGGAGTGGTCAGCGGGCCCTTGATGGAAACCACGTAATCCTTGACCGCGTCCAGGGTTTCCTGAGGCAGCCAGGTGTCTTGATCGTAAACCTGAGTCGCTTTTTCCCCGGCGTACACTTCCATCCAGGAAATCTTGCGCTCGCCACCGTAAGCCTTCTTAACAGCAGCATCGACAACCTTGATCATGACCGGGCTGATGTCGACACCAATGCCGTCGCCTTCGATGAAGGGGATGATCGGGTTATTAGGAACATTGAGAGAATGGTCTGCATTGACGGTGATTTTGTCGCCGACGGCTGGAACCTGAATCTTCTTGTAACCCATGCTGAACTCCATTGATTGGATTGAACATCTGGCTTGGTTCGAGCGTAACCCAGTTGAATCGGCGCGCAAACCCTATGTTCCGTCCAACTGCCGCAAAGCCTTGAAACTCGCGAGCTACAAGCCTGAAAGCAAAGGGAAAAACGCCAAACTCAAGCACGACGAATGACCTTACGCCCTCCTCGCCCCTGCGACCTTTAGACCAATGGACGACATTCGTTGCGTATGAACCATCGGCAGATTGCCAGCTACCTATGTATAATGCCGCCGCTGACTAAAGGGTCACGTCAGGTTGAACGGCCCGCTGCTGGGTAAATAGCGACGAGCGTTTCCGCCAAAGGCCGGTCTGTTACCGCAGCCCGGCTACTTGACACCCTACTGATGCACCCAACATCACAGCAACGAAACCTCGATATTCGGCTCATGGATGACTTTGAACGAACGCGCTTACCCGGCGCCCTCGAGTTTCTGCGCACGCTTTAGCAAAGAAGAGAGAGTTAATCCGAATATGCCCACCCGCTCGAAGATCATCTATACCTTCACCGACGAAGCTCCTGCCCTCGCCACCTATTCACTGTTGCCTATCGTAGAGGCCTTCACCGCCTCGGCTGATATCGCCGTTGAAACCCGCGATATCTCTCTTGCAGGGCGCATCCTGGCCAGCTTCCCCGAGCAACTGGGCGACAAAGCCGTAGCCGACCACCTCGCCGAACTGGGCGCCCTGGCCGTTACGCCTGAAGCCAACATCATCAAGCTGCCGAACATCAGCGCTTCGGTTCCGCAACTGCAGGCCGCGATCAAAGAGCTGCAAGCTCAAGGCTACGCACTGCCGGACTACCCTGAGGCCGTCACCAGCGACGCCGACAAAGACGCCAAGGCCCGCTACGACAAGATCAAGGGCAGCGCCGTGAACCCGGTTCTGCGTGAAGGTAACTCCGACCGCCGCGCTCCGCTGTCGGTCAAGAACTACGCACGCAAGCACCCGCACAAAATGGGCGCCTGGGCCAAGGACTCCAAGTCCCACGTCGCGCACATGAGCACCGGCGATTTCTACGGCAGCGAAAAAGCCGCCCTGATCGACGCCGCTGACGCCGTGAAAATCGAACTGATCGCTCAAGACGGCACCACCACCGTCCTGAAAGAAAAAACCAGCGTACAAGCCGGTGAGATCCTCGATTGCGCGGTCATGAGCAAAAACGCCCTGCGCACCTTCATTGCCGCTGAAATCGAAAGCGCCAAGGCCCAAGGCGTGCTGCTGTCGGTTCACCTGAAAGCCACCATGATGAAGGTCTCCGACCCGATCATGTTCGGCCAGATCGTTGCCGAGTTCTATAAAGACGCACTGGCCAAGCACGCTGACGTGCTGGCACAGATCGGCTTCAACCTGAACAACGGCATCGGCGACCTGTACGCCCGCATCAAGGCCCTGCCTGCTGAACAGCAAGCTGCGATCGAAGCTGACATCCAGGCGGTCTACGCCATTCGCCCTTCCCTGGCGATGGTCAACTCCGACAAAGGCATCACCAACCTGCACGTGCCGAGCGACGTGATCGTCGACGCCTCGATGCCCGCGATGATCCGTGACTCCGGCAAGATGTGGGGCACCGATGGCCAGCTGCACGACACCAAGGCCGTGATCCCGGATCGCTGCTACGCCACCATCTACCAGGCAGTGATCGAAGACTGCAAGGCCAATGGCGCGTTCGATCCGACCACCATGGGCAGCGTGCCGAACGTTGGCCTGATGGCGAAAAAAGCCGAAGAGTACGGCTCCCACGACAAGACTTTCCAGATCAAGGCTGACGGCGTTGTTCGCGTCACCGACAGCAAGGGCAACCTGCTGCTGGAGCAGTCGGTCGAAGCCGGCGACATCTTCCGCATGTGCCAGACCAAAGACGCGCCGATCCAGGACTGGGTCAAACTGGCCGTCAACCGTGCTCGCGCAAGCAGCACCCCGGCGATCTTCTGGCTGGACCCGATGCGCGCCCACGATGGCGTAGTGATCGAGAAAGTTCAGGCTTACCTGAAGGATCACGACACTGCCGGCCTGGACATCCAGATCATGTCGCCTGTCGACGCCATGAAGTACACCCTGCAGCGTACCCGCGAAGGTAAAGACACCATCTCGGTAACCGGCAACGTACTGCGCGACTACCTGACCGACCTGTTCCCGATCATGGAACTGGGCACCAGCGCCAAGATGCTGTCGATTGTTCCGCTGATGAACGGCGGTGGCCTGTTCGAAACCGGCGCTGGCGGTTCGGCTCCGAAACACGTTCAGCAGTTGCTGGAAGAAAACTTCCTGCGCTGGGATTCGCTGGGTGAATTCCTGGCCCTGGCCGCGTCCCTGGAACACCTGGGCGTGACCTACGACAATCCCAAGGCGCTGGTTCTGGCCAAGACCCTGGACCAGGCTACCGGCCAGTTCCTGGACAACAACAAGTCGCCATCGCGCAAAGTCGGCAACATCGACAACCGCGGCAGCCACTTCTACCTGGCGCTGTACTGGGCTCAGGCCCTGGCTGCCCAGACCGAAGACTCTGCACTGCAAGCGCAGTTCGCGACCCTGGCCAAGACCCTGACCGAGAACGAGGCTACCATCGTTGCCGAGCTCAACGCCGTTCAGGGCAAGTCAGTGGACATCGGCGGTTACTACCACGCCGACGCCGAGCTGATCAGCAAGGCCATGCGCCCAAGCGCAACCTTCAACGCGGCTGTCGCTGCGCTGGTTTAAGGTTGTAAGGGAACATCACAAACCCCGGCCCTGTGCCGGGGTTTGTGTTTTCAGACCTTACACAAATCCCATGTGGGAGCGGGCTTGCTCGCGAATACGGTTTATCATTCAACATCTTCATTGACTGATACACCGCTATCGCCAGCAAGCCGGCTCCTACAGGGATCGCATTTCAACATCGAGGGCATTTTATGGACTGGAAACCCCACATCACCGTCGCCACCATCGTCGAGGACAACGGCCGCTTCCTGATGGTCGAGGAACTCAAGCACGGACGCGTGGTGCTCAACCAGCCCGCCGGCCATCTGGACCCGAACGAAACCCTGACCGAAGCCGCCGTGCGCGAAACACTCGAAGAAACCGGCTGGGACGTCGAACCGACCGGCGTACTGGGCATTTATCTCTACACCGCCCCGAGCAACGGCGTGACCTACCAACGGGTCTGCTTCATTGCCAAAGCGCTGAAACACCACGCCGATTATCAACTCGACGACGGCATCGTCGGCGCCAAGTGGTTGACCCGCGAAGAATTAATCCAGCAACGCGACAACTGGCGCAGTGAGCTGATCATCCGTTGCATCGACGACTATCTGGCAGGCATTCACTTCGACCTCGAATTGATCCGTCCTTCTCTTTAGCCTTGCGGCCCCGAGCCTGTTAGAATCGCGTCCTTTTTCAAGACACTCATTGAATCCCTATGCGTGATCCAGCCCCTTCTGACACACAAAAGAAGCGCGTCATTGTCGGTATGTCCGGCGGCGTGGACTCTTCCGTTTCCGCCCTCCTGCTGATCGAGCAGGGTTACGAGGTGGAAGGCCTGTTCATGAAGAACTGGGAAGAAGACGATGGAACGGAATACTGCACCGCCATGGATGACCTGGCGGACGCTCAAGCCGTTTGCGACAAGATTGGCATCAAGCTGCACACCGCCAATTTCGCCGCCGAGTACTGGGACAACGTGTTCGAGCATTTCCTGGCCGAGTACAAGGCCGGACGCACGCCGAACCCGGACATCCTGTGTAACCGCGAGATCAAGTTCAAGGCGTTCCTCGACTACGCCATGATGCTCGGTGCCGACCTGATCGCCACCGGCCACTACGTGCGTCGCCGCGACATCGATGGACGTACCGAACTGCTCAAGGGCCTGGACCCGAACAAGGACCAGAGCTACTTCCTGCACGCCGTCGGCGGTGAACAGATCGCCAAGACCCTGTTCCCGGTCGGCGAACTGGAAAAACCACAGGTGCGCGCGATTGCCGAGAAGTACGAACTGGCGACCGCGAAGAAAAAGGATTCCACCGGGATCTGCTTTATCGGCGAGCGCCGCTTCAGCGACTTCCTCAAGCAGTACCTGCCGGCGCAACCGGGCGAGATCAAGACCACCGAAGGCGAAATCATCGGCCGCCACCACGGCCTGATGTATCACACCATCGGCCAGCGTCAGGGCCTTGGTATCGGCGGGCTGAAAGATGCCAGCGACGAGCCGTGGTACGTGCTGATCAAGGACCTGGAACACAACGAGCTGATCGTTGGCCAGGGCAACGATCACCCGTGGCTGTTCTCCCGCGCCCTGCTCGCCTCGGATATCTACTGGGTCAATCCGATCGACCTGAGCCAGCCGCGCAAGCTGACCGCTAAAGTGCGGTATCGCCAGAGCGACCAGCCCTGCACCCTGGAAAAAACCGCCAGCGGTTATCGCGCAACCTTCGATGATCCGCAGCGCGCGGTGACTCCGGGCCAGTCCGTGGTGTTCTACGACGGTGAGATCTGCCTCGGCGGCGGTGTGATCGAAGTGGCCGAACCATGGACCAGCAAGGACATTCCTGAAGGCAAGCACCAATGAGCCCGATTCAGGAGCAATTGACAGCACTGGGCGGCGTGTTTCTCGCCGCCGTGCTGGTGGACAGGATCGCCAAGACCGGCCAGACCCACGAGGCCGGCCTGACCTGCATGCTCGGCAGCCTGCTGATTCGCGACCCCAAGGACACGCTGGAAGTCTACGGTGGTGACGACATCAACCTGCGCGAAGGCTATCGCGCGCTGGTCGGCGCCCTGGAGCGCGACCCGAGCGCCCTGCAACGCGAACCGCTGCGCTACGCCCTGGCCATGCTCGGCCTTGAGCGTCAGTTGGCAAAACGGGACGACATGCTCGAGGTGATCGGCAAGCGCCTGCCGCAGATCCAGTCCCAGGTCGAACACTTCGGTCCGGCCCACGAAAACGTGATCGCCGCCTGCGGCGCGCTGTATCAGGACACCTTGAGCACCCTGCGCCAACGCATCCAGGTGCACGGCGACATGCGCAACCTGCAACAACCGAGCAACGCCTCGAAAATTCGCGCCCTGCTGCTGGCCGGCATCCGTTCGGCACGCCTGTGGCGGCAACTGGGTGGTCACCGCTGGCAGTTGGTGATCAGCCGCCGCAAATTGCTTAAAGAGCTTTACCCATTGATGCGTAACGAATAACCCGCATCGACAGCACCGAACTTTGCAATACGCGTAATACGCCGGTCAGTTGGCGACGGACCGGCGGATTTTTTCATGTATGATACGCGCCCCATTTCGTTGCCCGACTGTCCGAGAACACCCCATGCAGCTTTCTTCGCTCACTGCGGTTTCCCCTGTTGACGGCCGCTACGCCGGCAAAACCCAGGCCCTGCGCCCAATTTTCAGCGAGTACGGCCTGATCCGTGCCCGCGTCCTGGTTGAAGTGCGCTGGCTCCAGCGCCTGGCCGCTCACCCTGCCATCAGCGAAGTGCCGGCGTTCTCCGCCGAAGCCAACGCTGTGCTCAACACCCTGGCGGAAAACTTCTCTCTGGAGCACGCCGAGCGCGTCAAAGAGATCGAGCGCACCACCAACCACGACGTCAAAGCCATCGAATACCTGCTCAAAGAGCAGGCGGCCAAGCTGCCGGAACTGGCCAAGGTCAGCGAGTTCATCCACTTTGCCTGCACCAGCGAGGACATCAACAACCTGTCCCACGCCCTGATGCTGCGCGAAGGCCGTGATGACGTGATGCTGCCGCTGATGCGCCAGACCGCCAATGCCATCCGCGAACTGGCCATCCGCTTCGCCGACGTGCCGATGCTGTCGCGCACCCACGGTCAACCGGCCTCGCCGACCACCCTGGGTAAAGAACTGGCGAACGTGGTTTACCGCCTGGAGCGTCAAATCGCTCAAGTCGCCGCCGTACCGCTACTGGGCAAGATCAACGGCGCTGTCGGCAACTACAACGCACACCTGTCGGCCTACCCAGAGATCGACTGGGAAGCCAACGCCCGCGCCTTCATCGAAGACGAGCTGGGCCTGGGCTTCAACCCGTACACCACGCAGATCGAACCGCACGACTACATCGCCGAGCTGTTCGACGCGATCGCGCGCTTCAACACCATCCTGATCGACTTCGACCGCGACATCTGGGGCTACATTTCCCTGGGCTATTTCAAGCAGCGCACCATCGCTGGCGAAATCGGTTCGTCGACCATGCCGCACAAGGTCAACCCGATCGACTTCGAAAACTCCGAAGGCAACCTGGGCATCGCCAACGCACTGTTCCAACACCTGGCGAGCAAGCTGCCGATCTCCCGCTGGCAGCGCGACCTGACCGACTCCACCGTACTGCGCAACCTCGGTGTCGGCTTCGCCCACAGCGTGATCGCATACGAAGCCAGCCTCAAGGGCATCAGCAAGCTGGAGCTCAACGAACAGAAGATTGCCGCTGACCTGGACGCCTGCTGGGAAGTATTGGCCGAGCCGATCCAGACCGTGATGCGCCGCTACAACATCGAAAACCCGTACGAAAAGCTGAAAGAACTGACCCGCGGCAAGGGCATCAGCCCGCAAGCACTGCAGACTTTCATCGACGGCCTGGACATGCCAGCCGCCGCCAAGGCCGAGCTGAAACTGCTCACCCCGGCCAACTACATCGGCAACGCTGTAGCGCAAGCCAAACGCATCTGATCGACCGTTAGACCCTTTTAAGACGCCCGGCAGCGCCGGGCGTTTTTATTCCCGTATGAAAAGTGCATTTTTTCAATAGGTTACACATGAATCCTGACACTCCTCTTCAACTTCTGGGCGGCATCACGGCACGGGAATTCCTGCGCGACTACTGGCAGAAAAAGCCGCTGCTAATCCGTCAGGCAATTCCTGATTTCGAAAGCCCGATCGACGCCGACGAACTGGCCGGCCTGGCGCTGGAAGAAGAAGTCGAATCGCGCCTGATCATCGAGAATGGCGAGCGTCCATGGGAATTGCGTCGCGGCCCGTTCGCCGAAGATGAATTCAGCAAGCTGCCTGAAACTGACTGGACCCTGCTGGTACAAGCCGTGGATCAGTTCGTGCCGGAAGTCAGCGAACTGCTGGAAAACTTCCGCTTCCTGCCGAGCTGGCGCATCGACGACGTGATGATCAGCTACGCAGCGCCAGGTGGCAGCGTCGGTCCGCACTTCGACAACTACGACGTGTTCCTGCTGCAAGGCCACGGCAAGCGCAACTGGAAGATCGGCCAGATGTGCAACACCGAAAGCCCGCTGCTGGCACACGCCGACCTGCGCATCCTAGCCGAATTCGAAGCGACCGATGAATGGGTGCTGGAACCGGGCGATATGCTCTACTTGCCACCGCGCCTGGCCCATTGCGGTGTCGCCGTCGATGACTGCATGACCTACTCGGTCGGTTTCCGCGCGCCGAGCGCCGCTGAAGTGCTGACCCACTTCACTGACTTCCTCAGCCAGTTCCTGTCGGACGAAGAACGCTACACCGACGCCGACGCCGTGCCGACAGCCGATCCTCACCAGATCCAGCGCGACGCACTCGACCGCCTCAAAGGCCTGCTGGCCGAGCACATGAGCGACGAGCGCCTGCTGCTGACCTGGTTCGGCCAGTTCATGACCGAGCCACGCTACCCGGAACTGGTAGCGGGCCCGGAAGAAGTCGCAGAAGACGACGTCATGAACGAACTGGAACAAGGCGCGATCCTGGTTCGCAACCCGAGCGCACGCCTGGCATGGTCCGAAGTCGACGACGACCTGCTGCTATTCGCCAGCGGCCAGAGCCGTTATCTGCCGGGCAAACTGCGTGAATTGCTGAAGATGATCTGCGCCGCCGACGCGCTGCACGCCGACAACCTCGGCGAATGGCTGAAGGATGAAGACGGCCGCGGCCTGCTGTGCGAACTGGTCAAGCAAGGAAGCCTGGGGTTTGCCGATGAATAAGATTCACGTACGTGTCGCAGACTGGCAAAAGGACAACGCCGAAATCCGCCGCATTCGTGAAGCGGTGTTCGTCGCCGAGCAATCCGTTCCGCCTGAACTGGAATGGGATGCCGATGACATTGATGCAGTGCATTTCCTCGCTTACGAAGGCGACTTTCCAATCGGCACCGCACGCCTGCTGCTTGACGGCCACGTTGGCCGAGTGTCGGTGCTCAAGGACTGGCGCGGCCTGAAAGTCGGCGATGCGCTGATGCAGGCAGTGATTGGCCAAGCCGAAAAGCGCGGGCTGAAGCAACAGATGCTCAGCGCTCAAGTGCAAGCCACGGCGTTCTATGAGCGCCTGGGCTTCAACATGGTCAGTGAGGAGTTCCTGGAAGCCGGGATTCCGCATGTGGACATGGTTCGCCATTCCGCTTGAGACCGAGGTGCTCCTTTCGCGAGCAAGCCCGCTCCCACAAGGTTCACGCTGAACCTGTGGGAGCGGGCTTGCTCGCGAAGAGGCCAGAAAGCACTCCACAAAACGCCCCGACATCACACGATGCCGGGGCGTTTTGCTGTCTACGATTCAACTAGCGCCACGCCAGGCCGACAAACTGGCAATATCAAGCTTCAGAACGCGGAGATAACGGACATGTCCCTACGCACCCTGCTCACCACCTTGCTGCTCTGCTGCAGTTTTTCGGTGATGGCAGCCACAGAAATCGTGCCCCTCAAGTATCACACCAGCGCCGACCTGCTGCCGGTAGCGCAGGACTTCATCGGCAAGGACGGACAGGTCAGCGCCTATGGCAATCAACTGATTGTCAACGCCGATCAACGCAAGATCGACGAACTTAAAGCCCTTCTTTCGCAACTCGATACAGCCCCCAAGCGCCTGCTGATCACCGTCGACACCAGCGACAGCAACGGCCTGGGTGAGCAGGGCTATTCGGTGAATGGCGCCAAGCCCAGCCAGACCCGCATCATCAACTACGGCACCGCCAGCCGTGACGGCGGCACCCAGCAGGTCCAGGCCAGCGAAGGCACCCCGGCGCTGATCCAGGTCGGCCAGAGCGTGCCGGTCACCAGTAGCCAGAGCGATTCCTACGGCGGCTACAGCAGCGAAACCCAATACCGCAACGTCACCCAGGGTTTCTACGTCACCGCAAATGTCACCGGCGACATCGTTCATCTGTCGATCAGTACCAACCGTGACCGCATGAGCCAGGAACGTCCCGATGTAGTGAACGTGCAAAGTACCGACACAACTGTCACCGGCCACCTCGGCGAGTGGATCCTGCTGGCCGGGATGAATGGCCAGACCCAGGCCGACAAACAGGGCCAGACCCGCAGCTACTCCACCCAGGGCCGCAACGACATGACTTTGCGGGTGAAAGTCGACACCCTGGACTAAACCACCGAAAACTGACCGGCGAGTCGTATTAGACCAAAGATGTAGTGCTTGAAAAAAAGCACTACAAAACGTTTGACGAGCCAAAAAAGCGAAGGCATGATGGCCTCGCTCCCGCTAATCAGGGGCCCTGGCAAGGGCCTTCGAGGCGATGTTCGCAACCTACCCCCGCGAACCGCTTCGTGTCTGTACCGCCCACAAGGTGTGTTTGACGAGGTTGTCGACTGGAACGAAGTTGTCCCGAGGGACGGAAGCGTAATTAGGTAACCCGGCAGCACACTGATGTTCGTACCAAGGCCCACGACGCCCGAATGCGCCCGCAGTTCGCCTTTACCTGCTCACTTCCCCTCGAGCCATCGTTCATCCCGTCGCCCTCCCCGCCGAATCCGACTTGACCATCAAAGCTTCTGGTCAGCGAGCGCAGGAATTTTCCACCGCAGAACAACTTTTCATAAAGACGCGACGAGGTTTATCTCCCATGGCACTGACACGCGAACAGCAAATTGCAGCCCTCGAAAAAGACTGGGCTGAAAACCCGCGCTGGAAAGGCGTGACACGCACTTACTCCGCTGCTGACGTCGTCCGCCTGCGTGGCTCGGTTCAACCAGAGCACACCTTTGCAAAAATGGGCGCCGAGAAGCTGTGGAACCTGGTTACCCAGGGTGCCAAGCCAGCCTTCCGTCCTGAGAAAGATTTCGTCAACTGCATGGGCGCCCTGACCGGCGGCCAGGCTGTTCAACAAGTCAAAGCCGGTATCCAGGCGATCTACCTGTCGGGCTGGCAAGTGGCTGCGGACAACAACTCCGCCGAATCGATGTACCCGGACCAGTCGCTATACCCGGTGGACTCGGTTCCAACCGTGGTCAAGCGCATCAACAACTCGTTCCGTCGTGCCGACCAGATCCAGTGGAAAGCCGGCAAGAACCCGGGCGACGCTGGCTACATCGACTACTTCGCGCCGATCGTGGCTGACGCTGAAGCCGGTTTCGGCGGCGTACTGAACGCTTACGAGCTGATGAAGAGCATGATCGAGGCAGGCGCCGCCGGCGTTCACTTCGAAGACCAACTGGCTTCCGTGAAGAAATGCGGCCACATGGGCGGCAAAGTACTGGTTCCTACTCAGGAAGCCGTACAGAAGCTGACCGCTGCTCGTCTGGCAGCTGACGTCGCCGGTACTCCGACCATCATCCTGGCCCGTACCGACGCCAACGCCGCTGACCTGCTGACGTCTGACTGCGACCCGTATGACCAGCCATTCGTGACTGGCGAACGTACCCAGGAAGGCTTCTACAAAGTGCGCGCCGGCCTCGACCAGGCCATCGCTCGCGGCCTGGCCTACGCTCCGTACGCCGACCTGATCTGGTGCGAAACCGCCAAGCCAGACCTGGACGAGGCTCGTCGCTTCGCTGAAGCGATCAAGAAGGAATACCCGGACCAACTGCTGTCGTACAACTGCTCGCCTTCCTTCAACTGGAAGAAAAACCTGGACGACGCGACCATCGCCAAGTTCCAGCGCGAACTGTCCGCCATGGGCTACAAGCACCAGTTCATCACCCTGGCCGGCATTCACAACATGTGGCACAGCATGTTCAACCTGGCGCACGACTACGCCCGTAACGACATGACTGCCTACGTGAAGCTGCAAGAGCAGGAATTCGCTGACGCCTCCAAGGGCTACACCTTCGTGGCTCACCAGCAGGAAGTGGGCACCGGCTACTTCGACGACATGACCACCGTGATCCAGGGTGGCTCGTCTTCGGTTACCGCGCTGACCGGTTCGACTGAAGAAGAACAGTTCCACTGATCTGCTTCGCCTGAGTCAACGGCCGCTGCGGACCGATTAGAAACTGCAACGCCGCACATCTGACGCCCCGACCGCCTGGTTCGGGGCGTTTTTTTTGCGCGCGATTCAACAACCACCACAAAACCCTGTGGGAGCGGGCTTGCTCGCGAATGCGGTTGATCATTGAGCATTGATGTCGACTGACCCGACGCTTTCGCGAGCAAGCTCGCTCCCACAAGGGACGGTGGTGGAGGGAGAAAATCATTGATCCAGACCGGTACGGCCGTCAGAAAAATCCACTAAAACGCTCACCGCCGCTACTTGCTGTAACGCACAAATAAGACAACTTCCCGAGCATCCGAAGGATAAGCAGTTTAAAAACCACGACAAACAATATTGATTATCATTTAGCTATAACTATGTTCGTTACATTCCTTACAAAACATAATTGACGAAATGCCGGCTAATGCCCAAGGGGCAAGGCCTGCAGGGGTTTTGACGCGCGCTATGTCCTTATTCCTATAAATAATTTCGCTATAGGAATTTTACTTGCCGGGTGTTTAGCCATAAAATCAGCGGGATTGATTGCTGCGACATATCGTCACTGCTTTTGTTTCTTTTCAAGCTCAGAGACCCTTGCTCTCTGTTAAGGATTACCAGCATGCCCGAAGCGACAGGACTCATGGCCCACAACTGGGGCTTTGCCATTTTCCTTCTAGGCGTCGTCGGCCTCTGTGCCTTCATGCTGGGCGTTTCCAGCCTCCTCGGGTCAAAAGCCTGGGGCCGCAGCAAAAACGAACCGTTCGAGTCCGGCATGCTACCTACAGGTGGCGCCCGCTTGCGGCTCTCAGCCAAATTCTATCTGGTCGCGATGCTCTTCGTGATCTTCGATATCGAAGCCCTCTTTCTCTTTGCATGGTCTGTGTCCGTCCGCGAAAGCGGCTGGACCGGATTCGTCGAAGCTCTCGTTTTCATAGCAATTCTGTTGGCAGGCCTTGTCTACCTATTCCGAGTGGGCGCCCTTGACTGGGCTCCGGAAGCTCGGCGCAAGCGGCAAGCGAAGCTGAAACAATGAGGCTTTGGCAATGCAATACAATCTCACCAGGATCGACCCCGATGCTCCTAACGAGCAGTATCCGATTGGCCAACGGGAAACCGTTTCCGATCCGTTAGAAGATCAAGTCCACAAAAACATTTTCATGGGCAAGCTCGAAGACGTGCTTAACGGCACGATCAACTGGGGGCGCAAGAACTCCCTGTGGCCGTATAACTTCGGTCTTTCGTGCTGCTACGTGGAAATGACCACCGCCTTCACGGCGCCCCACGACATCGCGCGCTTTGGCGCCGAGGTTATCCGGGCATCGCCGCGTCAGGCGGATTTCATGGTTATCGCCGGTACCTGCTTCATCAAGATGGCGCCGATCATCCAGCGTCTCTACGAGCAAATGCTCGAGCCTAAATGGGTTATTTCCATGGGTTCGTGCGCCAACTCCGGTGGCATGTACGACATCTACTCCGTCGTTCAAGGGGTGGACAAGTTCCTGCCCGTGGACGTCTACGTGCCTGGCTGCCCGCCCCGTCCTGAAGCTTTCCTGCAAGGCCTGATGCTGTTGCAGGAGTCGATTGGACAGGAGCGTCGTCCGCTTTCCTGGGTCGTTGGTGATCAAGGCGTATACCGCGCCGAGATGCCTTCCGAGAAGGAAAAGCGCCGCGAACAGCGAATCGCAGTCACCAACCTGCGCAGCCCCGACGAAGTCTGATCCAGATCTGCTTCTTTAATAGAACGAGACACTGGCTTCATTCTTTACGTTGACCGAAAGCGATAAATAACCATGACTACAGGCAGTGCTCTGTACATCCCGCCTTACAAGGCAGACGACCAGGATGTGGTCGTCGAACTGAACAACCGTTTTGGCCCGGAGGCGTTCACCGCCCAGGCTACCCGCACCGGCATGCCGGTGCTTTGGGTTGCCCGCGCCAAACTCGTCGAAGTCCTGAGCTTCCTGCGTAACCTGCCCAAGCCGTACGTCATGCTCTATGACCTGCACGGCGTGGACGAGCGTCTGCGCACCAAGCGTCAAGGGCTGCCAAGCGGCGTCGATTTCTCCGTGTTCTATCACCTGATGTCGATCGAACGTAATAGTGACGTCATGATCAAGGTCGCCTTGTCCGAGAGCGACCTCAGCTTGCCGACCGTCACCAGCATCTGGCCGAACGCCAACTGGTACGAGCGTGAAGTCTGGGACATGTTCGGCATCGACTTCAAAGGCCACCCTCACCTGTCGCGCATCATGATGCCGCCGACCTGGGAAGGTCACCCGCTGCGCAAGGATTTCCCGGCGCGCGCCACCGAATTCGATCCGTTCACCCTGAACCTGGCCAAGCAGCAGCTCGAAGAAGAGTCCGCGCGCTTCAAGCCGGAAGACTGGGGCATGAAGCGTTCCGGCCCGAACGAGGACTACATGTTCCTCAACCTCGGCCCGAACCACCCGTCCGCGCACGGTGCGTTCCGCATCATCCTGCAGCTGGACGGTGAAGAGATCGTCGATTGCGTACCGGACGTCGGTTACCACCACCGTGGTGCCGAGAAGATGGCCGAGCGTCAGTCCTGGCACAGCTTCATCCCGTACACCGACCGTATCGACTATCTCGGCGGCGTGATGAACAACCTGCCGTACGTGCTCTCGGTCGAGAAGCTGGCCGGCATCAAGGTGCCAGAGAAGGTCGACGTCATCCGCATCATGATGGCCGAGTTCTTCCGGATCACCAGCCACCTGCTGTTCCTGGGCACCTACATCCAGGACGTCGGCGCCATGACCCCGGTGTTCTTCACCTTCACCGACCGCCAACGTGCGTACACGGTGATCGAAGCCATTACCGGTTTCCGCCTGCACCCGGCCTGGTACCGCATCGGTGGCGTCGCCCACGACCTGCCACGCGGCTGGGAAAAACTGGTTAAAGACTTCGTCGAGTGGATGCCCAAGCGTCTGGACGAATACCAGAAAGCCGCACTGGACAACAGCATCCTGCGTGGCCGGACCATCGGCGTCGCCGACTACAACACCAAAGAGGCCCTGGAATGGGGCGTCACCGGTGCTGGCCTGCGTTCGACCGGTTGCGATTTCGACCTGCGTAAAGCGCGCCCGTACTCGGGTTACGAGAACTTCGAATTCGAAGTGCCGCTGGCCGCCAATGGCGATGCCTACGACCGCTGCATCGTGCGTGTCGAGGAGATGCGCCAGAGCATCAGGATCATCGACCAGTGCCTGCGCAACATGCCGGAAGGCCCGTACAAGGCGGATCACCCGCTGACCACGCCGCCGCCGAAAGAGCGCACCCTGCAGCACATCGAAACCTTGATCACGCACTTCCTGCAAGTTTCGTGGGGCCCGGTCATGCCGGCCAACGAATCCTTCCAGATGATCGAAGCGACCAAGGGCATCAACAGTTATTACCTGACGAGCGATGGCGGCACCATGAGCTACCGCACCCGGATTCGTACCCCAAGCTTCCCGCACCTGCAGCAGATCCCTTCGGTGATCAAAGGCAGCATGGTCGCGGACTTGATTGCGTACCTGGGTAGTATCGATTTCGTTATGGCCGACGTGGACCGCTAAGCATGAACAGCACGCTTATCCAGACAGACCGTTTCACCTTGAGTGAAACCGAGCGCTCGGCCATCGAGCACGAGCTGCATCACTACGAAGACCCGCGCGCGGCGTCGATCGAAGCCCTGAAGATCGTCCAGAAGGAACGTGGCTGGGTGCCGGACGGCGCCCTGTACGCCATCGGCGAGATCCTCGGCATCCCGGCCAGCGACGTTGAAGGCGTGGCGACGTTCTATAGCCAGATCTTCCGTCAACCGGTCGGCCGTCACATCATTCGCGTCTGCGACAGCATGGTCTGCTACATCGGCGGCCACGAGTCCGTGGTCAGCGAAATCCAGAGCAAACTCGGCATCGGCCTGGGTCAGACCACCACCGACGGTCGTTTCACCCTGCTGCCGGTCTGCTGCCTCGGCAACTGCGACAAGGCGCCGGCGTTGATGATCGACGACGACACATTCGGTGATGTGCAGCCAGCCGGCGTTGCCAAATTGCTCGAGGGCTACGTATGACCCTGACTTCTTTCGGTCCAGCCAACCGCATCAAGCGTTCGGCCGAGACTCACCCGCTCACCTGGCGTCTGCGTGACGACGGCGAAGCCGTATGGCTCGACGAGTACCAGGCCAAGAACGGGTACGCCGCTGCGCGCAAGGCCTTCGCCGACATGGCTCAGGACGACATCGTCCAGACCGTGAAAGATTCCGGCCTCAAGGGCCGTGGCGGTGCAGGCTTCCCCACTGGTGTGAAGTGGGGCCTGATGCCAAAGGACGAATCCATCAACATCCGCTACCTGCTGTGCAACGCGGATGAAATGGAGCCGAACACCTGGAAGGACCGCATGCTGATGGAGCAACTGCCCCATCTGCTGATCGAAGGCATGCTGATCAGTGCCCGCGCGCTGAAAACCTACCGTGGCTACATCTTCCTGCGTGGCGAGTACACCACCGCTGCCAAGCACTTGAACCGTGCCGTGGAAGAAGCCAAGGCAGCTGGCCTTTTGGGCAAGAACATCCTGGGCAGCGGCTTCGATTTCGAGCTGTTCGTGCACACCGGTGCCGGGCGTTACATCTGCGGTGAAGAAACCGCGTTGATCAACTCCCTCGAAGGCCGCCGCGCCAACCCGCGCTCCAAGCCGCCCTTCCCTGCCGCCGTTGGCGTGTGGGGCAAGCCGACTTGCGTGAACAACGTTGAAACCCTGTGCAACGTGCCGGCGATCATCGCCGACGGCGTGGACTGGTACAAATCGTTGGCTCGCGAAGGCAGCGAAGACATGGGCACCAAGCTCATGGGCTTCTCCGGCAAGGTCAAGAACCCGGGCCTGTGGGAGCTGCCATTCGGCGTCACCGCTCGCGAGCTGTTCGAAGACTACGCCGGCGGCATGCGCGACGGTTACAAGCTCAAGGCCTGGCAGCCTGGCGGCGCCGGTACCGGCTTCCTGTTGCCGGAGCACCTGGACGCACAAATGTACGCCGGCGGCATCGCCAAAGTGGGCACCCGCATGGGTACCGGCCTGGCCATGGCGGTGGACGACAGCGTCAACATGGTGTCCCTGCTGCGCAACATGGAGCAGTTCTTCGCCCGCGAATCCTGCGGTTTCTGCACCCCGTGCCGCGATGGCTTGCCATGGAGCGTCAAGCTGCTGATGGCCATCGAGAACGGCGAGGGTCAGCCAGGCGACATCGAGACCCTGCTGGGTCTGGTCGGCTTCCTCGGCCCGGGCAAGACCTTCTGTGCTCACGCACCGGGCGCCGTGGAGCCGTTGGGCAGCGCAATCAAATACTTCCGCCATGAGTTCGAAGCCGGTATCGCGCCTGTCAGCGCCGCCGTCCCGCCTCTGGCAAGGCCGATCGTAGTCGGCGCTTAAACGCTTAAAAAAGGCGAAGGGTCCGTGCCCTTCGCTTTTCGTGTGATGACGCCTTTAACGGCTGTGTTGATTCACGCGGATAACAAGATTCCATTAGCCACGCCCGCTGACACCGGGCCAACGAAGAACTTTGAACCATGGCCACTATCCACGTAGACGGCAAAGAGCTCGAAGTCGATGGGGCAGACAACCTGTTACAGGCATGTCTGTCGCTAGGCCTCGATATCCCTTATTTCTGCTGGCACCCTGCCCTGGGCAGCGTTGGCGCTTGCCGCCAGTGCGCGGTCAAGCAGTACACCGACGAGAACGACACCCGTGGTCGTATCGTCATGTCTTGCATGACGCCTGCCACCGACGGCACCTGGATCTCCATCGAAGATGAAGAATCCAAGGCATTCCGCGCCAGTGTTGTTGAATGGCTGATGACCAACCACCCTCACGACTGCCCGGTCTGTGAAGAAGGCGGTCACTGCCACCTGCAAGACATGACGGTAATGACCGGCCACAACGAGCGCCGTTACCGTTTCACCAAGCGTACTCACCAGAACCAGCAACTGGGCCCGTTCATTTCCCACGAGATGAACCGCTGCATCGCTTGCTACCGCTGCGTGCGCTTCTATAAAGACTACGCTGGCGGCACCGACCTCGGTGTATTCGGCGCCCACGACAACGTGTACTTCGGTCGCGTTGAAGACGGCACCCTGGAAAGCGAGTTCTCCGGCAACCTCACCGAGGTCTGCCCGACCGGTGTGTTCACCGACAAGACTCACTCCGAGCGCTACAACCGCAAGTGGGACATGCAGTTCTCGCCGAGCATCTGCCATGGCTGCTCCAGCGGTTGCAACATCTCCCCGGGCGAACGTTACGGCGAACTGCGTCGCATCGAAAACCGTTTCAACGGTTCGGTGAACCAGTATTTCCTGTGCGACCGTGGCCGTTTCGGCTATGGCTACGTCAACCGCGAAGACCGTCCGCGTCAGCCGTTGCTGGCCAATGGCACCAAGCTGAGCCTCGACGAAGCGCTGGATAACGCCGCCGACCTGCTGCGCGGTCGCAACATCGTCGGTATCGGTTCGCCTCGCGCCAGCCTCGAAAGCAACTACGCGTTGCGCGAACTGGTCGGCGCCGAGCACTTCTACTCGGGTATCGAAGCTGCCGAACTGGAACGCATCCGCCTGGTCCTGCAGGTGCTCAAGGACAGCCCGCTGCCAGTGCCGAACATGCGCGACATCGAAGACCACGACGCCGTGTTCGTCCTCGGTGAAGACCTGACCCAGACTGCAGCACGCATGGCCCTGTCCCTGCGCCAATCGGTCAAGGGCAAGGCTGAAGACATGGCCGACGCCATGCGCGTCCAGCCTTGGCTCGACGCCGCCGTGAAGAACATCGGCCAGCACGCGCTGAACCCGCTGTTCATCGCCAGCCTGGCTGAAACCAAGCTCGACGACATCGCCGAAGAATGTGTTCACGCCGCTCCAGACGACCTGGCCCGCATCGGTTTCGCCGTGGCTCACGCCCTCGACGCCAGCGCTCCAGCCGTTGAAGGCCTGGACGCTGAAGCCCTCGAACTGGCCAAGCGCATCGCCGACGCCCTGATCAAAGCCAAGCGCCCGCTGATCATCGCCGGTACTTCCCTGGGCTCCAAAGCCTTGATCGAAGCCGCCGCGAACATCGCCAAAGCCTTGAAGCTGCGCGAGAAGAACGGTTCCATCAGCCTGATCGTGCCAGAGGCCAACAGCCTCGGCCTGGCCATGCTCGGTGGTGAATCGGTCGACGCCGCGCTGCAAGCCGTGATCGACGGTAAGGCCGACGCCATCGTCGTGCTGGAAAACGACCTGTACACCCGTACCGACAAGGCCAAGGTCGATGCTGCCCTGACCGCCGCCAAAGTGCTGATCGTCGCCGACCATCAGAAGACCGCCACCAGCGATCGCGCGCACCTGGTCCTGCCAGCCGCCAGCTTCGCTGAAGGCGACGGCACCCTGGTCAGCCAGGAAGGCCGTGCCCAGCGCTTCTTCCAGGTCTTCGATCCGAAGTACATGGACGCGAGCATCCTGGTTCACGAAGGCTGGCGCTGGCTGCATGCCCTGCGCGCGACCTTGCTGAACCAGCCGATCGACTGGACCCAACTGGACCACGTCACCGCCGCCGTCGCTTCCAGCACTTCGATCCTCAATCGCATTGTCGATGCCGCACCGTCCGCCGCGTTCCGCATCAAGGGCATGAAACTGGCCCGCGAGCCGCTGCGCTACTCCGGTCGTACCGCCATGCGCGCCGACATCAGCGTGCACGAACCGCGTACCCCGCAGGACAAGGACACCGCGTTCGCCTTCTCCATGGAAGGTTACTCGGGTTCGGTTGAACCGCGTCAGCAAGTGCCGTTCGCCTGGTCTCCGGGCTGGAACTCGCCGCAAGCCTGGAACAAGTTCCAGGACGAAGTCGGTGGTCACATCCGCGCTGGCGACCCGGGCACCCGCCTGATCGAAAGCACCGGTGACTCGCTGAACTGGTTCGCCAGCGCTCCGCGTGCGTTCAACCCGGCTCCAGGTACCTGGCAGGCCGTGCCGTTCTTCCACCTGCTCGGCAGCGAAGAGAACTCTTCGAAAGCCGCTCCGGTTCAGGAACGCATTCCGGCTGCTTATGTTGCACTGGCCAAGTCCGAAGCCGACCGCCTGGGTGTCAACGACGGCGCCATGCTGAGCCTGAACGTGGCCGGCCAGACCTTGCGTCTGCCGCTGCGCATCAATGAAGAACTGGGCGCGGGCCTGGTGGCATTGCCTGCAGGCATCGCCGGCATTCCGCCAGCGATTTTCGGTAAATCCGTTGACGGTCTGCAGGAGGCAGCTCAATGACCTGGTTCACTCCTGAAGTGATCGACATCATCATCGCGGTCCTCAAGGCCGTGGTGATTCTGCTTGCCGTGGTGGTCTGCGGTGCACTGCTGAGCTGGGTCGAGCGTCGTCTGCTCGCCCTCTGGCAGGACCGTTACGGTCCGAACCGCGTCGGCCCGTTCGGCGCGTTCCAGATCGCCGCCGACATGATCAAGATGTTCTTCAAGGAAGACTGGACGCCTCCATTCGCCGACAAGATGATCTTCACCCTGGCACCGGTCGTGGCCATGAGCGCCCTGCTGATTGCCTTCGCGATCATCCCGATCACCCCGACCTGGGGCGTGGCGGACCTGAACATCGGCATCCTGTTCTTCTTCGCCATGGCCGGTCTGTCGGTCTACGCGGTGTTGTTCGCCGGTTGGTCGAGTAACAACAAGTTCGCCCTGCTGGGCAGCTTGCGGGCCTCGGCGCAAACCGTGTCGTACGAAGTGTTCATGGGCCTGTCGCTGATGGGCATCGTGATCCAGGTCGGCTCGTTCAACATGCGCGACATCGTTGATTACCAGGCGCAGAACCTGTGGTTCATCATTCCGCAGATCTTCGGTTTCCTGACCTTCTTCATCGCTGGCGTGGCCGTGACTCACCGTCACCCATTCGACCAGCCGGAAGCGGAACAGGAACTGGCCGACGGTTACCACATTGAATACGCCGGCATGAAATGGGGCATGTTCTTCGTCGGCGAGTACATCGGCATCGTGCTGATCTCGGCGCTGCTGGTGACCTTGTTCTTCGGTGGCTGGCACGGTCCTTTCGGCATCCTGCCGCAGATCCCGTTCATCTGGTTCGCACTGAAAACCGCGTTCTTCATCATGATCTTCATCCTGTTGCGCGCTTCGATCCCGCGCCCACGGTATGACCAAGTGATGGATTTCAGCTGGAAGTTCTGCTTGCCGCTGACCCTCGTCAACATGCTGGTGACCGCTGCGATCGTGTTGCTCAACACGCCCGCCGTCGCGGCTCAGTGAGGATAGAGAATCATGAAGTACATTTTTGACATCGTGCATGGCTTCTACACCCAGCTTCGCAGCCTGGTGATGATTTTCGGCCACGCCTTCCGCAAGCGCGACACGCTGCAGTACCCGGAAGAAGCCGTGTACCTGCCGCCGCGCTACCGTGGGCGTATCGTCCTGACCCGCGACCCCGACGGCGAAGAGCGTTGTGTAGCCTGCAACCTGTGCGCCGTGGCGTGCCCGGTCGGTTGCATCTCGCTGCAGAAAGCTGAAACCGAAGACGGTCGCTGGTACCCGGACTTCTTCCGCATCAACTTCTCGCGCTGCATTTTCTGCGGCCTCTGCGAGGAAGCCTGCCCGACCACCGCGATCCAGCTGACGCCGGATTTCGAAATGGCCGAGTTCAAACGTCAGGACCTGGTTTACGAGAAAGAAGATCTGCTGATCTCCGGCCCCGGCAAAAACCCTGATTACAACTTCTATCGTGTTGCAGGTATGGCGATTGCCGGGAAGCCGAAAGGCTCCGCGCAGAATGAAGCCGAACCGATCAACGTGAAGAGCTTGCTGCCTTAAGGAAGAAAGATGGAATTCGCTTTCTATTTCGCATCGGGTATCGCTGTGGTGTCCACGCTTCGTGTGATCACCAACACCAACCCTGTGCACGCCCTGCTCTACCTCATCATTTCGCTGATCGCCGTGGCGATGACATTCTTCGCCCTCGGCGCACCGTTTGCCGGTGTCCTGGAAGTGATCGCCTACGCTGGCGCCATCATGGTGCTGTTCGTGTTCGTGGTGATGATGCTGAACCTGGGCCCGGCCTCGGTCCAACAAGAGCGCGTCTGGCTCAAGCCCGGTATCTGGGGCGGCCCGGTCCTCCTCGCAGCCTTGCTGCTGGTTGAACTGCTGTACGTGCTGTTCTCCCACCAGAGCGGCCAGGCCGTCGGCCACACCACCGTAGACGCCAAGGCCGTGGGCATCAGCCTGTTCGGTCCTTACCTGCTGGTGGTCGAACTCGCCTCGATGCTGCTGCTCGCCGCAGCCGTCACGGCGTTCCATTTGGGCCGTAACGAAGCCAAGGAGCAATGACGATGCCTGCTATCCCTATGGAGCATGGTCTGGCGGTCGCCGGCATCCTGTTCTGCCTCGGTCTGGTCGGCCTGATGGTCCGCCGCAACATCCTCTTCGTGCTGATGAGCCTGGAGGTCATGATGAATGCCTCCGCGTTGGCGTTCATCGTTGCCGGTAGCCGCTGGGCGCAGCCGGATGGACAGATCATGTTCATCCTGGTGATCAGCCTGGCAGCCGCCGAGGCCAGCATTGGCCTGGCGATCCTGCTGCAACTGTATCGCCGCTTCCACACGCTCGATATCGACGCTGCCAGTGAGATGCGCGGATGAACCTACTCTTTCTGACTTTCGTATTCCCTCTCATTGGTTTCCTGCTGCTGTCGTTCTCGCGCGGCCGCATTTCGGAAAACCTTGCCGCACTGATCGGCGTGGGCTCCATCGGTCTGTCGGCGATCGTCACCGCCTACGTGATCTGGCAGTTCAACGTTGCCCCGCCGGAAGGCGGCCACTACACCCAGGTGTTGTGGCAGTGGATGGCGGTGGAAGGCTTCACGCCGAACTTCGCCCTGTACCTGGACGGCCTGTCCGTGACCATGCTCGGCGTGGTCGTCGGTGTCGGCTTCCTGATCCACCTGTTCGCGTCCTGGTACATGCGCGGTGAAGACGGCTACTCGCGCTTCTTCGCGTACACCAACCTGTTTATCGCCAGCATGCTGTTCCTGGTGCTGGGCGATAACCTGTTGTTCCTGTACTTCGGTTGGGAAGGCGTGGGCCTGTGCTCGTACCTGTTGATCGGTTTCTACTACAGCAACCGCAACAACGGTAACGCCGCACTCAAGGCCTTCATCGTGACCCGTATCGGTGACGTGTTCATGGCCATCGGCCTGTTCATTCTGTTTGCCCAGCTGGGCACGCTGAACGTCCAGGAACTGCTGGTGCTGGCTCCGCAAAAATTCCAGTCCGGCGACTTCTGGATGGTCATGGCCACCCTGATGCTGCTGGGTGGCGCCGTCGGTAAATCCGCGCAACTGCCACTGCAAACCTGGCTGGCGGACGCGATGGCCGGCCCGACTCCGGTTTCGGCACTGATCCACGCCGCAACCATGGTCACCGCCGGTGTCTACCTGATCGCCCGTACCCACGGCCTGTTCACCCTGGCGCCGGAAATCCTGCACCTGGTGGGCCTGGTTGGCGGTGTGACCCTGGTCCTGGCCGGCTTCGCTGCACTGGTTCAAACCGACATCAAGCGTATCCTCGCCTACTCGACCATGAGCCAGATCGGCTACATGTTCCTGGCCCTGGGCGTTGGTGCCTGGGACGGCGCGATCTTCCACCTGATGACCCACGCCTTCTTCAAGGCCCTGCTGTTCCTTGCTTCCGGTGCGGTGATCGTTGCCTGCCACCACGAGCAGAACATCTTCAAGATGGGCGGCCTGTGGAAGAAACTGCCACTGGCCTACGCCAGCTTCATCGTTGGCGGCGCGGCCCTGGCGGCCCTGCCACTGGTGACCGCGGGCTTCTACTCCAAGGACGAAATCCTCTGGGAAGCGTTCGCCAGCGGCAACCACGGCCTACTGTATGCAGGTCTGGTCGGTGCGTTCATGACCTCGCTGTACACCTTCCGCCTGATCTTCATCACGTTCCACGGTGAAGCGAAGACCGAAGCCCACGCCGGTCACGGCATCGCCCACTGGCTGCCACTGTCGGTGCTGATCGTATTGTCCACCGCCATCGGCGCGATGATCGTTCCACCGCTGCACGGTGTACTGCCGGAAAGCGTCGGCCATGCCGGCGGCGAAGCCAAGCACAGCCTGGAAATCGCTTCGGGCGCCATCGCCCTGGCCGGTATCCTGCTGGCCGCGCTGCTGTTCCTTGGCAAGCGTCGCTTCGTCACCGCCATCGCCAACAGCGGCATCGGCCGTTTCCTGTCAGCCTGGTGGTTCGCTGCCTGGGGCTTCGACTGGATCTACGACAAACTGTTCGTCAAGCCTTACCTGGCGATCAGCCACATCCTGCGCAAAGACCCGCTCGACCAGACCATCGGTCTGATCCCGCGCATGGCCAAAGGCGGTCACACCGCCCTGAGCCGTACCGAGACCGGTCAACTGCGTTGGTACGCCGCCTCGATGGCTGCTGGTGCCGTGCTGGTCATTGGCGCCGTCGTGCTGGTAGCGGTCTGATATGAACCTTGCGAATTTGCGAAAGGAAACGAACCCGTCATGATTCTGCCTTGGCTAATCCTGATCCCCTTCATCGGCGGCCTGCTGTGCTGGATGGGTGAGCGCTTCGGCGCCACCCTCCCCCGCTGGATTGCGCTGATCACCATGTCCCTGTTGCTCTCCCTCGGCCTCTGGCTGTGGGCCAACGGTGATTATTCATTTGCCCCGGCGCCTGGCGCCGACCCGACCTGGGCGCTTGAGTTCAAGCACGTCTGGATCGAGCGCTTCGGCATCAACGTGCACCTGGCCCTCGACGGCCTGTCACTGTTGATGATCATGCTCACGGGTCTGCTGGGTGTGCTCTCGGTACTCTGCTCGTGGAAAGAGATCCAGCGTCACGTGGGTTTCTTCCACCTGAACCTGATGTGGATCCTGGGCGGTGTCGTCGGTGTGTTCCTCGCCCTCGACCTGTTCATGTTCTTCTTCTTCTGGGAAATGATGCTGGTGCCGATGTACTTCCTCATCGCGCTCTGGGGTCACAGTTCTTCGGACGGCAAGAAAACCCGGATCTACGCGGCGACCAAGTTCTTCATCTTCACTCAGGCTTCCGGCCTGATCATGCTGGTGGCGATCCTGGGTCTGGTACTGGTCAACTTCAACAACACAGGCGTGATTACCTTCAACTACGCCGACCTGTTGAAAACCAAGATGTCGATGACCACCGAGTACATCCTGATGCTCGGCTTCTTCATCGCCTTCGCGGTCAAGCTGCCGGTCGTACCGTTCCACTCCTGGTTGCCTGATGCTCACGCCCAGGCACCGACCGCAGGTTCCGTCGACCTCGCCGGTATCTTGCTGAAAACCGCGGCCTACGGCCTGTTGCGTTTCGCCCTGCCGCTGTTCCCGAATGCCTCGGCCGAGTTCGCGCCGTTCGCCATGGCCCTGGGTCTGATCGGGATCTTCTACGGTGCGTTCCTGGCCTTCGCACAAACCGACATCAAGCGTCTGATCGCCTTCTCGTCCGTTTCCCACATGGGCTTCGTACTGATCGGCATCTACTCCGGCAGCCAACTGGCGCTGCAGGGCGCGGTGATGCAGATGCTCGCCCACGGCCTGTCGGCAGCGGCACTCTTTATCCTGAGTGGCCAGCTGTACGAACGCACCCACACCCGCGACATGCGTGAAATGGGTGGCCTGTGGTCGAAGATCGCTTACCTGCCGGCCCTCAGCCTGTTCTTTGCAGCGGCGTCCCTGGGTCTGCCGGGTACCGGTAACTTCGTCGGCGAATTCCTGATCCTGATCGGCACCTTCCCGATCGCCCCATGGGTCACCATCATCGCCACGTCCGGCCTGGTGTTCGGTTCGGTCTACTCGCTGATCATGATCCACCGTGCGTACTTCGGTCCGGCCAAATCGGACGCGGTACTGCATGGCATGGACGGTCGCGAAATGATCATGGTGGTCGGTCTGGCCGCACTGCTGATCTACATCGGCGTGTACCCGCAACCGTTCCTCGATACCTCTGCCGCGACGATGCATGGCGTGCAGCAGTGGCTCGGCACCGCCTTCACTCAACTCGCTTCGGCCCGGTAAGAGCGCTATGGAATTCACGACTCAACACTTTATCGCGCTAGCGCCGCTGTTGATTACCAGCCTCACCATTATCGTGGTGATGCTGGCAATCGCCTGGCGCCGCAACCACTCGCAGACCTTCCTGATTTCCGTGGCGGGTCTGAACCTGGCTTTGCTGTCGATCCTGCCGGCCTTGAAAGTCGCGCCCCTGGCCGTGACGCCTTTGCTGCAGATCGACACCTTTGCCTGCCTGTACATGGCGCTGATCCTGGTCGCCACCCTCGCCTGTGTCACCCTCGCCCACGCCTACCTCGGCGATGGCGGCTCCGGTTACCCGGGCAACCGTGAAGAACTGTACCTGCTGATCCTGATGGCCGCCGCCGGTGGCCTGGTTCTGGTCAGCGCGCAGCACCTGGCCGGGTTGTTCATCGGTCTGGAACTGCTGTCGGTGCCGGTCTACGGTCTGGTGGCCTACGCCTTCTTCAACAAGCGTTCGCTGGAAGCCGGCATCAAGTACATGGTGCTGTCGGCTGCCGGTTCCGCGTTCCTGTTGTTCGGTATGGCCCTGCTCTACGCAGACTCCGGTTCCCTGAGCTTCGTCGGCATCGGCCAGGCGCTTGCGGCTACTGGCCTGCCAAGCTCACTGGCTCAGTTGGGCCTGGGCATGATGCTGATCGGCCTGGCGTTCAAGCTGTCGCTGGTACCTTTCCACCTCTGGACGCCGGACGTCTACGAAGGTGCTCCGGCGCCGGTTGCAGCGTTCCTCGCTACCGCTTCCAAAGTGGCTGTGTTCGCGGTGATGGTGCGTCTGTTCCAGATCTCGCCAGCCGCAAGCAGCGGCGTGCTGAGCGACGTGCTGACCATCATCGCCATTGCGTCGATCCTGTTCGGTAACCTGCTGGCGCTGACCCAGAGCAACCTCAAGCGTCTGCTGGGTTACTCGTCCATCGCCCACTTCGGTTACCTGCTGATCGCCCTGGTGGCGAGCAAGGGTCTGGCCGTGGAAGCCATCGGCGTGTACCTGGTCACCTACGTGATCACCAGCCTCGGCGCTTTCGGCGTGATCACCCTGATGTCCTCGCCGTACAACGGCCGTGACGCAGACGCCCTGTACGAATACCGCGGCCTGTTCTGGCGCCGTCCGTACCTGACCGCCGTACTGACCGTGATGATGCTGTCGCTGGCTGGTATCCCGCTGACCGCGGGCTTCATCGGCAAGTTCTACATCATCGCCACCGGTGTCGAATCGCACCAATGGTGGCTGGTCGGCTCGCTGGTACTGGGCAGCGCCATCGGCGTGTTCTACTACCTGCGCGTCATGGTCACCCTGTACCTGATCGAACCGAACCTGCGTCGCCACGATGCGCAACTGCATTGGGAACAGAAGGCAGGCGGCGTGATGCTGCTGGCCATCGCCCTGGTCGCGTTCTTCCTCGGCGTCTACCCACAACCACTACTGAACCTGGTTCAACAGTCGGGGTTGGCGGGTTGATCGCTTAGGCGACTCTCGGTAGAAAACAAAAACGGCACCTTCGGGTGCCGTTTTCTGTGGCGAGGGAGCTTGCTCCCGCTCGGCTGCGAAGCAGTCGCCAAAATTTGAGATCTTCACTCTTTACCAGATAGACCGGAACTTGCGAAAGGGGCCTGCTGCGCAGTCCAGCGGGAGCAAGCTCCCTCGCCACGGGTCATTGTTTTTGAGAAGTAATGCTGCTCAGAGAGCCCAACTGTCCTCAATGGCCACTTCGCGGACAAGCACAAACAAAAACGGCACCTTCCGGTGCCGTTCGCTTTTCACAGTCCAATCACTTTATTTACGCGCCGCCTCCCACGATTTCAGCAGTTCGGCGTAGCTCACGGTTTCGCCTTTTGGCTTTTCGTTTTCCAGTTTCGGCTTCGGCGCACCCGGCTGGTCGAACCAGTATTGCGCATCGCGCTCGGGGTTCATTTTCGGCGCGCAGGTGGCTTGTGCCTTCGAGCGTTCCAGACGGCTCATGATTGCGTCCTGATCCTTGGCCAGGCCATCGAGTGCCTGTTGCGGGGTTTTCTCGCCGCTGGCGGCTTCGGCGATGTGGCTCCACCACAGTTGCGCCAGGCGTGGATAGTCCGGCACGTTGGTCCCGGTCGGGGTCCATTGCACGCGGGCCGGGCTGCGGTAGAACTCCACCAGGCCACCGAGTTTCGGCGCCAGGTCGGTCATGGCCTGCGAGTTGATGTCCGACTCGCGGATCGGGGTCAGGCCGACAATGGTTTTCTTCAGTGACACGGTTTTCGAGGTCACGAACTGCGCATACAGCCAGGCCGCGAGTTTCTGCTTCTCAGGCGTGGACTTCATGAAAGTCCAGGAACCCACGTCCTGATAGCCCAGTTTCATGCCCTCTTCCCAATACGGCCCACGCGGCGACGGCGCCATGCGCCATTTCGGCGTGCCGTCGGCGTTCATTACCGCCAGGCCCGGTTTGGTCATGTCGGCGGTGAAGGCGGTGTACCAGAATATCTGCTGGGCGATGGCGCCCTGGGACGGTACGGGACCTGATTCGGAGAAGGTCATGCCCGCCGCTTCCGGTGGCGCGTACTTCTTCAGCCAGTCGACGTACTTGGTGGTGGCGAACACCGCCGCCGGCCCGTTGGTGTCGCCGCCGCGGGTCACGCTGGAACCCACCGGATGGCAGTCCTCGACGCGAATGCCCCACTCGTCCACCGGCAAGCCGTTGGGGATGCCCTTGTCGCCGCCACCGGCCATGGAGAACCAGGCATCGGTAAAGCGCCAGCCCAGGGACGGGTCTTTCTTGCCGTAGTCCATGTGCCCGTAAACGCGCTTGCCGTCGATTTCCTTGACGTCTTCGCTAAAGAACTTGGCGATGTCTTCATAGGCTGACCAGTTCACCGGCACGCCCAGGTCATAGCCGTACTTTTCCTTGAACTTGGCCTTGAGGTCCGCGCGCTCGAACCAGTCGGCGCGGAACCAGTACAGGTTGGCGAACTGTTGGTCAGGCAATTGATAGATCTTGCCGTCCGGCGCAGTGGTGAACGAGATGCCGATGAAGTCCTTGATGTCCAGGGTCGGCGAGGTGAAGTCCTTGCCTTCGTTGGCCATCAGGTCGGTGATCGATTCGGTCTTGCCGTAGCGAAAGTGCGTACCGATCAAGTCCGAGTCGTTGACCCAACCATCATAGATACTCTTGTCCGACTGCATCACGGTCTGCAGCTTTTCCACCACGTCGCCTTCCTGCAGCAGGTCGTGGGTCAGCTTGATCCCGGTGATTTCAGTGAAGGCCTTGGCCAGCACCTTGGACTCGTACTCGTGGGTGGCAATGGTTTCCGACACCACCTTGATGTTCATCCCACGGAACGGCTCCGCTGCCTTGATGAACCACTTCAGCTCTTCCAGTTGTTGATCGGCGGTGAGTGTGGACGGCTTGAATTCACTGCCGATCCATTTCTTCGCGGCATCTTCGTAGGCATCGGCCCAGGCCGAAGCGCTCAAACCGCTGAGTGCCAGCATGGCTGCCAATGAAATGCTATGTCGCAGCTTATTGTTTTTGTCGAACATAGAGACCTCCTGTTTAAGTTTCGGAGCAACATTGCCGAGCGATTCGACTAGCCCCAACGCATCACAGCCAACAGCCACACCAGGGACAACGCGAACGCCACCCAGATGCTCCAGTCGGTGACGCCGATTACCAGCAAGTGCAGGTAGGCGCTGCCGAGAAGACCGATAAACAAACGATCACCACGGGTGGTGGCAATCGGCAGAAAACCACGCCGAAGGATGCTCGGCGAACGTAATTCCCAAGTGGTCATGACCACCAGGATCAGGGCAATCACACTGAAGAATGCCGCCGTGGGGGCGGTCCAGCTCATCCATTCCATCATCAGTTCCTCATACCCGACCCAGGGCGAAGCCCTTGGCCACGTGGTTGCGAACAAACCAGATCACCAGCATGCCCGGCAGGATGGTCAACACCCCCGCCGCCGCCAGCACGCCCCAGTCGATACCGGACGCCGAGACCGTGCGGGTCATCACCGCTGCGATCGGTTTGGCGTTCACCGAAGTGAGGGTTCGCGCCAACAGCAGTTCGACCCAGGAAAACATGAAGCAGAAAAACGCCGTGACACCGATGCCGGAGCCGATCAACGGGATGAAAATCTTCACGAAGAACTTGGGAAAACTGTAGCCATCGATGTAGGCGGTTTCGTCGATTTCCTTGGGCACGCCGGACATGAAACCTTCTAGGATCCACACCGCCAACGGCACGTTGAACAGGCAATGGGCCAAGGCCACGGCGATGTGGGTATCGAACAACCCGATCGAGGAATACAGCTGGAAGAACGGCAGCAGGAACACCGCCGGTGGCGCCATGCGGTTGGTCAGCAACCAGAAGAACAGGTGCTTGTCGCCCAGGAAGCGATAGCGCGAGAAGGCATAGGCCGCCGGTAGCGCCACGGTCAGGGAGATGATCGTGTTCAGGCTCACGTAGTACGCCGAGTTGATGTAGCCGGTGTACCAGCTCGGATCGGTGAAGATCACCTTGTAGTTGGCCAGGGTGAAATCCTGTGGGAAAAGCGTCAGGCCACCGAGGATTTCGCTGTTGCTCTTGAAGGACATGTTCAGCAGCCAGTAGATAGGCACCAGCAGGAACAGGATGTAGAGCAGCAAGGGGATAAGCTTTCTTTTGCTCATGGCGCAGGCCTCAACGGTTGGCGTCAGAGTGAGTCATGGCGGTGTAGAACAGCCAGGACACCAACAGGATGATCAGGAAGTACACCAGCGAGAATGCCGCAGCCGGCCCCAGGTCGAATTGCCCTACGGCCATCTGGGTCAGGGTCTGACTGAGGAAGGTCGTGGCATTGCCCGGACCGCCGCCCGTGAGCACGAACGGCTCGGTGTAGATCATGAAACTGTCCATGAAGCGCAGCATCACGGCGATCAGCAGCACACTCTTGAGCTTGGGCAACTGGATATGCCGGAACACCGCCCAGGCCGAGGCACGGTCGATCCGCGCCGCCTGGTAATACACATCCGGAATCGCCCGCAACCCGGAGAAGCACAACAGCGCCACCAGCGAGGTCCAGTGCCAGACGTCCATGATCAGCACGGTGACCCAGGCGTCCATGGTGTTCGCCGCATAGTTGTAGTTGATACCCATGGCCTTGAGGCTCGCCCCCAGCAGGCCGATGTCGGCGCGGCCGAAGATCTGCCAGATGGTGCCGACCACGTTCCACGGGATCAGCAGCGGGATCGCCAGCACGATCAGCACCACCGAAGACCAGCGTCCCTTGGTCGGCATGGTCAGGGCGATGGCGATGCCCAGGGGAATTTCGATCAGCAGCACACAGCCGGAATAGATGAACTGGCGCAACAACGAGTCATGCAGGCGCGGGTCGAGCAGCACCTGTTTGTACCAGTCGGCGCCGACAAAATAGCGGCTGGACTGGTCGAAGATGTCCTGCACCGAATAGTTGACCACGGTCATCATCGGGATCACCGCACTGAACGCCACTAGCAGGAACACCGGCAGCACCAGCCACCAGGCCTTGTTGTTCTGCACCTTGTTCATGGCTGCACCTCAATGTTGGCTTGGGTTTCCAGGAGGAATTCGTCGGCGTAGACCATCAACCATTGCGCCGGAAAACTGATGTAGGCCGTACCTTGCGGCACCGGTTTGTCTTCGGCCAGACGCACTTTCAGGGTGGCGCCATCGAGGTTCAGGGTCATGATCTTGTAGGTGCCCAGGTCTTCGACGTGTACGACCTGCGCCCGCAGCGCGTCATCAAAGGCTTCGTCCCACACATGGACGAACTCCGGACGAATGCCGACCTTGAGGGTTTTCCATTCGGTTTCGGCGATGCGCTGCTGCATGGCCTCGGACAGCGGCAGGTGAGTCGAGGCAAACCCGACGCCGCCCGGTCGCGGCTGCACCTCGATCAGGTTCATCCCGGGGCTGCCGATGAAGTAGCCGACAAAGGTATGGCTCGGCCGCTCGAACAACTCCCTTGGCGTGCCGAACTGCACGATCTGCCCGCCGTACATCACCGCGATCTTGTCGGCGAAGGTCGAGGCCTCGAGTTGATCGTGGGTGACGTAGACCATGGTGATGTTGAACTGCTCGTGAATCTGCTTGAGCTTGCGTCGCAGTTTCCACTTCAGGTGCGGGTCGATCACCGTCAGCGGCTCGTCGAACAGGATCGCCGACACGTCATCACGCACCAGCCCGCGACCCATGGAGACTTTCTGTTTTTCATCGGCGGTGAGGTTGCGCGCCTTTTTGCTCAGCAGGTTCTGCAAGTCGAGGACTTCGGCGATCTCCTGGACCTTGCTATGAACTTTCGCCTCGGCCATGCCCTGGTTGCGCAGCGGAAAGGCCAGGTTGTCGAACACCGTCATGGTGTCGTAGACCACCGGAAACTGGAAAACCTGGGCGATGTTGCGCTTCTCCGGGGTCAGGTCGTTGACCGCTTTGCCGTCGAACAGCACATGGCCCTGGGACGGGCTGAGCAGCCCGGAAATGATGTTGAGCAAGGTCGACTTGCCGCAGCCCGATGGACCGAGCAACGCGTAGGCGCCCCCCTGCTCCCAGATGTGGTCCATCTCGCGGATCGCGTAGTCCTCAGGTCCCGCCGGGGTTTTGGTGTAGCTGTGGGCGAGGTTCTGCAAACGGATTTCGGCCATCAGGCAACCCTCGAGACACGCCGGCCCGGCGCCTGGACCAGGCGCCCCTGCGTATCGAACACAAACAGTTTATGGGTCGGGATGTAGATGCGAATCGGCGCATCGACGTCGTATTCGTGAACGCCCGGCAAGTGCAGCACCAGCAGGAAATGCTCGTTGCGTACGTGCAGGAAGGTTTCCGAGCCGCTGATTTCCGCGACCTCGACGGTCACTGCCAGTTCGAGGTCATCGTCATTGCTCGGCACCAGCGAGATATGGCTGGGGCGCATGCCGAAGCGGAACTCGCCCTCGCCCACCGGACGCAAATCGACGTTCAGCGGGAAGTGTACGAAGTTGGCGAAACTCACTTCGTTGCCGGCAATGCGACCTGGCATCAGATTGATCGGCGGCTCGGAGAACAGTTCGGCCGCCAGCACCGTTTGCGGCTGGTGATAGACCGAGGAAGACTGGCCGCTCTGGATCACCCGGCCTTCGTGAAGAATGGTGGTGGTGCCGCCCAGGGCCAGCGCTTCGTTGGGCTCGGTGGTGGCATAGATCGCGATGGTGTGACGCGCCTTGAACAGCTCGCGCATTTCCTGGCGCAGTTCTTCGCGCAACTTGTAGTCGAGGTTGACCAGCGGCTCGTCGAACAGGATCAGTTCGGCATCCTTGACCAGCGCCCGGGCCATGGCCGTGCGCTGCTGCTGACCGCCGGAAAGCTCAAGCGGATAGCGCTTTAGAAACTTCTCGATGCGCAGCATCTTCGCGGTTTCCAGCACCTTGCTCTGGATCAGCTCGCTGGATACACCGGCCTGACGCAACGGTGAAGCGATGTTCTCGAACACCGTCATGGTCGGGTAGTTGATGAACTGCTGATAGACCATCGACACGTTGCGCAAGCGCACCGGGCGTTGGGTGACGTCGACGCCGTTCATCAGGATGCGCCCGCTGTCGGGCTTGTCCAGACCGGCCATCAGGCGCATCAGGCTGGTTTTGCCGGACAAGGTCCGACCCAGCAAAACGTTGAAGGAACCGGGTTCAAAACTCAGGTTGGCATCGTCGATCCAGGTCTGGCCCTCGACGGTGCGGCTGACGTGCTCCAGGGTGAGTGACATGGCTCGGCCTTTTTATTATTGGAGTCAAGCGACCGGAGCTACATAGCGACATCCGTGCCAAAAATCGCAAGCCGTTGATTGCACTTGAAATTCCAGAAGAAGACGGCAAAACCACGTTCGTTGCTGAACACAAATGAACAATCGAAAATGAACAACTGAACAGTTCACCCATTGACAGTGAACAATAGTGAACAACACTCTATGGATGCTTTTTTGCCATTCCGGGAATATCGAAATGGACGCAGAACCTGTGGGAGCGGGCTTGCTCGCGAAGGCGGTGTGTCATTCAGCATTGATGTGACTGAAACACAGCCTTCGCGAGCAAGCC